>JAPHTO010000011.1 GCA_026196955.1 Colwellia sp.
ATTCGCTGTGAGAGCAATTGATCTCACAGCGAATCATAACCGTTGATTACTCAACTTCAACCACGTTTACCTATGGCAAATTTGGTAAGGTTATAAGCGCGCTCAATATGCGTCCCATAGCTTGATGTTAAGAGACACTATCGTTATTTTCAGGAATGCTAATACCTTTTGTTAATAGCCATATCCCCACGGCAAGTTCAAACAGGGCACCTGGAAACATTACATACATAACCTCACGAGGTAAATCAGCTATAGTAAGTTTAGCTATGGGGTACAGAATCAAACTTGTATAAGTAATTATTCCCCAAGTTGCCCAAAACATTGGTATATAACGCGCTTTAAGCAGTAAGTAAAAGGTAATTACGCCAGCCACACCCATGAATACCCAGCTGTACTCATATGCAGGCATGATAACACTTGATGCGATGACAACAAGCGTATGTATTTGCTCTACGTTAAACATGTCCAATAAATAGACTTTGTTTGATAACGCTAGCATTGTCATGCTGAAAACGACAGCGACACTACCAATAATTATTTCAACTAATCTAAAGCATAAGGTGGTTCTCGCAAGTTGATTGTGAACTGGTTTAAGTACAATGAAAAATGAAATTGAGGCGATAGTAACAGCTGCAAACATGAAGATTTCAGCGAAAATTCCTAGTCTAAAATGCAATTCATTTTCAATAATCCCCTTTATGGGAATATCACTAACGGCAGAGAGCTGCGTATCTAATAAAAAGTTTTTAACCAAACCCGCCACGGTAAATAGAATATAAGAGAGGCCTGCTAATTTGGCGTAAAAAAATTGAAGGTGTTGAGTTGTTTTTGTATTCATAAAAATGACCAATAGGTTTTAATTTAATCGACTTGGTACACAATGCCCTTAAACAGTATTAAAGTCGTTCGGATGGGCATAGTTGAACGTATTTTTTTGAATGAATAACATAGCTACCATTATATGACTGGCAGTGACTAAATTAATTATGTCAAAAGAGGAGGGGTGACGTGGTGTTGAGTAGATTCAAGCACGACTAAATTATATACTCATTTTACTCTTCATAAATTCCTATCGCAGGTATAAAGATGGTTAACCTTTTTCCGACAATTTTATATTCTTGCATGATCGGAATCACAATGTTTGCCTTGTTTGATGTTTTTCAAAGACCAAAAAAGAGGCAAAGTCTTTTTCTCAATGCGTTATTACTATTGCTGCTGATACATTTGTCCGGTGAGCTTTTCATTTTTTCAGGTGCTTATGTCCATGCGCCATATTTAGCTGGAGCGCAATTTCCGTTTAGGGTGCTGCTTGGACCTGTCCTTTATTATTATGCCTATGAGACCATGTCACTAGAAAAAGTAATAGACAAAAAAATAGCGATAATCACGTTATTGGGTCCTATTTTGGTTTTTCTGGTTATGACTCCGTTTATATTCCTAATAAGCCCTGAAGAAAAGCTCGCGCTAGCAAATCCTGAAACACGAGATCCTGAACTTTGGCAAATAGCATTGTTTACTTGTACCGCTACAACCTTATTATTTATTTCCTACACGGTATTATTCTTAACCATGGCTTTAACGCTTCATAGTTCGCATCAGCAACAATTAAAGGAACGCTTTTCAAATATTGAACATAAATCGTTAGATTGGTTTAAACCCATACTTATTGTTTGGGGATTTGTGTGGCTCATGTATGCTGTCGAGTTTTTTCTTAATGCATTGGAGTTTCGCTGGTTTGGCTCAGGGATAATCCTTCCTGTTCTTGAAGTGATTGCCTTGGCTGTTTTTATCCAAAAAGCGTTGAACCAGAAAATATTGAGTCAGTCTGACAAAGGCGTTCCGCATGCTAACAAGACTAGGGCTGCTTTAATTAGTGCTGAAAAAATGCAACTAATCGCCTCAAAATTAGAACGCATAATGAAGGAAGATAAATTGTTTTTGGAAGACAATTTATCTTTAAATAAATTATCCGCAAGTATTGCTGAAACAGAAAACCATATTTCAGAAACACTATCTCAGTATTTAAATACTAACTTTTTTCAATACGTGAATAGCTTTCGAATCGAGGAAGCTAAATTGGCGTTAAAGGATAAAGATAAGCTGATCACCAATATTGCTTATGAAGTAGGTTTTAACTCTAAGACAACTTTTAACACGGCATTTAAAAAAATAGTGGGAAATAGCCCCACTGCTTATAGAAACTCGCTTTAGGACTTTTTTCTATAGTTAGCAGGAGTTACTTTTATTAGAAATAAATAAACTGAAGGTAACTTTACTCAACTTTATCATTGTACTCACATAAATCTTCAATAATGCATGCACCACACTTCGGCTTACGTGCAGTACAAGTGTATCGACCATGAAGGATAAGCCAATGGTGGACGTCTACTTTGAATTCTTTAGGCACAACTTTTAAAAGTTTTTGTTCAACTTCTACCACGTTTTTACCCATAGCAAATTTAGTACGGTTTGAGACGCGGTCTATGTGTGTATCAACCGCTATTGTCGGCCACCCAAAAGCTGTGTTTAATACAACGTTAGCCGTTTTTCTACCAACACCAGGTAGGGCTTCAAGGGCTTCTCTGCTCTCAGGTACTTCGCCGTTGTGTAAATCAACTAGCATTTGGCAGGTCTTTATGGTGTTAACCGCTTTAGTATTAAATAAACCGATAGTTTTGATATAAGACTTTAAACCGTCTAATCCTAAATCAAGAATAGCTTGTGGTGTATTGGCAACAGGGTAGAGTTTTGCTGTTGCTTTATTTACGCCAACATCGGTTGCTTGCGCAGAAAGTAATACGGCAATAAGCAGTTCAAAAGGAGAATTAAAGTTTAACTCTGTTGTGGGTGTTGGATTATCATCTCGTAAACGGGTGAGTATTTCTAATCGTTTTTCTTTGTTCATGTTTATTCGTCACTTTTTGCCATCTAACTAGGTAGGTATAGCTTGCTGTTAAGATTCAAAATTGACTCTTACTCGCTCAATAGCTTGCTCGGTAATTTTCGGTTGCCGCTGTTTTATATTCGCATCAATGGCATTTTTCAGAGCAATAATAAAGCCCATGGCGATAAAAGCACCCGGCGGTAAAATAGCGAGTAAAAATTGGCTATCAAGTTGGTAAACTTCGATGCGCAAAACACTTGCCCAATCACCTAGCAGTAAATTAGCACCATCGAATAAGGTCCCTTGTCCTAAAATTTCACGTATAGCGCCAAGCACAATCAACACTAGCGCAAAGCCTATGCCCATCATTAAGCCATCAAAGCTTGCTTGTTTGATTGGGTTTTTAGACGCATAAGCTTCAGCACGGCCAATAATGGCGCAATTCGTCACTATGAGTGGTAAGAATATGCCAAGCGATTGGTAAATACCGAAAGTATAAGCGTTCATCAGTAATTGAACACAGGTAACAAAAGCGGCAATGATCAATACAAAAATAGGAATACGTATTTCTTTTGGTACCCAGTGACGAATAGCTGAAACGGTGGCATTTGAGCACACTAAAACCAATAAGGTTGCTAGCCCTAAACCTAAGGCGTTTGTTACTGTTGCCGTTACAGCAAGTAGGGGGCAAAGCCCTAGAAGCTGTACTAACCCTGGATTATTTTTCCATAACCCTTGTATGGCTAATTCTTTATATTCTTTTTTAAGTGCCATCTTTTTTTCAAGTTGCAGGGCAGCATTGTTTTCAGCACTATGTTCAGTACTGCTTTCAATCCCTGCTTCGCTATTACTTTCAGGTGTGGAGACAAGCTCATTATTGTTTGTCATTATTCACCTCAATATTTTGTGGTACTTGCTCGTTATCGAGCATACAGGCGTTAGGACGAGTTAATAGCGCATGCTTGTTGGCTTTAAAATATAATAACGTTTGTTTGACTGATTTCACGACAGCGCGAGGGGTGATGGTTGCGCCAGTAAATTGATCAAACATACCGTCATCTTTGGCTACTGCCCAGCGCTTATCCTTGTCAGATTCAATTTCTTTGCCGTTAAAATTGGTGATCCAATTACTCTTGCGTAGCTCTACTTTGTCACCTAACCCCGGTGTTTCTTTATGCTTTAACACTCGAACACCGTTGATGGAATCATCCATATTTATTGCGACAATAAGATCTATATCACCATTGTAACCATCAGGTGCTGTGTTTGTCATAGCGATAGCGACCGCCTTACCTGCTTGGCGGGCAATATAAGCCGTTTGCATTGTACTGTTTATTTGTTGCTCTAGGGGCGCAGAGCTAAAATTGACACAATCTTGGGTGATGTCATTATCATAACGATGTGGCTCAATAATGCTGTGCAAGGTGTTTAATAATTGTCGTTGTGCTTGCGCCTTAATTTGATCTTTTGTCAGTTCATTGACAAGACCAACAATTGCCGTACAAGCGATAGCGAATAGCGCTAATATTTGACTGTTTTTTTGTACGGGTAAGCGAAACAAACTTTTTTGTTGTTGATTAGGCTTACTTTCTTGAGGATTTGGCTCAGTCATTACTTAGCTTCCTCTTGCTTTGAACTGCTTTTTGGGGTACTTGCTTTATGACCATAGGTGCGCGGACGTGTGTATTGATCAATTAAAGGTGCAGCCATATTACAAAGCAGCACGGAAAAAGCCACACCATCAGGGTAGCCACCAAAATCTCTGATGATATAAACAAAGAAACCTGCTAAGGCACCCATAATCAGCCTACCTTTGACACTAGTTGCGCCAGTAACAGGATCGGTCAGAATAAAGAAAGCACCTAACATACAGCCGCCACTTAACCAATGGAACATAGTCGAGGCACTGCTATCTGGGCTAATGCTATAAGCAATAAAAGTACAAATTAATAGGCTTGCTAAAAAGCTAACAGGTGTTTGCCATGCGATTGCTTTTTTGACGATTAAAAAGAGCCCACCGAGTAAAAATGCTGCATTTAACCACTCCCAACCTAATGAAAAGTGTTCACCAAATACTTGCTTTTCCATACTTTCATACACGGTTAAGCCCAGACTTGCATCTGTCTTTAGAGTATCTAGTGGGGTTGCCATGGTATAGCCATCAACACTGGCTCTTAGCTGTTCAACAGAGTAACCCTCACTAGTAAAGCCTGTAAATATGGTGTTTAAGGTGTTACTCAGTGATAAGTCGACAGACAGTAATGCTAAGGGAGGTTGCCATGATGTCATTTGTACTGGAAAAGAGATCAATAGCATTACATAAGCAGCCATTGCAGGATTAAAAGGGTTATGACCCAAACCGCCATAAAGTTGCTTCACCACAACAATAGCAAAAGCAGCGCCAATAACAGTAATCCACCATGGCGCTATAGCAGGTAAACTTATACCAATTAACACGGCTGTGAGTATTGCGCTGCCATCAAATAATTGCTTGTTTATTGCTTGTTTGGCTGTCCCCTGATTGCCATGTTTAGTTCTTAACGATAAAACAAGGAATTCACAAAACAGTGCTGTGGCAACAGCCAAAGAAATATGAATTAAATTGCCCCAGCCAAAAAAGTACCATTGAGCAAATATGCCGGGAAATAAGGCATAAATAACTAAGCGCATCAAGGATGATGTTTCAGCTTGGTTATGGTTATGAGGTGAACTTGCTATCCAAAAAGCCATAATTATTTTATTTCTTCACTATTATTTTCAGTTATTGATGCAGGTGCTTGTTTTTTTTCTGCGGCCTTTGCTTTCGCTTTTGCTTTAGCCTTAGCAACGGCAGCAGCAATTTTAGCTTTTTTATCATCTACGTTTGTTTGTTTTACTTGCTCACCAACAGGATTTTTTTCTGCCTCTGCTGATGTGGGTAACTCAGCTTCTTGAGCCTTCTTAACTTTGGCTTTTTCCTTCGCTTTAGCAATGGCAGCAGCGATTTTAGCTTTTTTATCGTCAGCGGCCTTATGCGGTGCGGCTTTTTCTGCAACGTTCGTTTTTGAAACGGACGATTCGCTTAATTGTTTAGTATCAACATCAGGGGTAACAGAAGGCTCAACGGCTTTATTCTTCGCTTCTTTTTTAGCTTTAGCTCTCGCAATAGCTGCTTTGACTTGAGATTTTTCATCTTGAACTTGATTGCTAACCTCTTGAGGCTCTGCACTTATTTCTTGTGCTTTTGCTCCTGCTGCTTTTTTAGCTTTTACTCGGGCAAGTGCTGCTGCAACTGCTGATTTTGCCGCGCCCGCTTCCGGTGTTTTTTTATTCATCGCGGCTTTACGCGCGGCGGCAGCTTTCTTATGTTTTTCTTCCCGAGCTATTTTTTCGCGTTCTAAGCGTAATTTTCGTGCCTCAAAGCGTTCTTTCGCTTTTTCTGCTTTTAGGTCTAATTGCTGTTGCTGACGAATTTCAGCCTTAGCAACGCGATAATATTGCACTAAAGGAATATGACTTGGGCAGACATAGGCACATGCCCCACAATCGATACAATCAAATAGATTTAATTTAGTTAATTGCTGATGATCTTTCGCTTTAGCGCTCCACTGTAGCTCTTGAGGCAGTAATTGACTCGGGCAAACCTCTGCACACTGACCACAACGAATACATTCAACCTCACTGGTGTTGTTATCGAAGGCACTGGGCATTTCAGTTTTACTTGGCGCTAAAATACAGTTGCTGGTTTTAACCACGGGAACATTTTCATTTAAAATACTAAAGCCCATCATAGGACCGCCCATAATGACAGGCGGATTGGCTAATTGCTTTTGCCCTTCATGAACAAAACCAGCTTGCTCAAGTAAATAGCTAACAGGGGTACCTAACAGTGCCCATACATTTTGTGGTTTTGCTAAGGCTTGCCCCGCGAGTGTCACCACACGGCGTATTAAGGGGGTGTCATTGATAACCGCTTCACTGATCGCAAAGCACGTAGCAACATTTTGGACAACAATACCTGAGTGGATAGGTAGTGCGCCACTGGCAACTTCTTTACCGGTCAACAGTTTAATTAATTGTTTCTCACCACCACTTGGATACTTTGTTTCAAGCACACAAACTTTAATTTTTTCTATAGATTCAGTAGCATGCTTTAACGCTTTTATTGCTTGAGGCTTATTGTCCTCTATGCCAATTAAAATGAATGCTGGGTTAAGTAGCTGATCAAGTATTTTAATACCATCAATAATTGCTGTGCTGTGCTCACGCATTAACAAATCATCTGCTGTGATGTAAGGCTCACATTCAGCCGCATTAATGATTAAGAAGTTAATATCAGGCTTAGTATTGACCTTGATATGAGTAGGAAAACCTGCTCCCCCCATACCCGCAATGCCTGCATTGGCTATTTTGCCAATAATTTGTTGATGACTTAATTGACTAAAGTCTTGGCAGATATTGCGTTCACGCCAAGTATCTTCGCCATCAACATCTATAAATAAACAAAGCTCGCTCAGACCTGAAGGGTGAGCAATAACTGATTTTTTAATGGCGCTTATGGTACCGCTAGTGGGAGCATGTACAGGTACAGCCATAGGATTAGAGCTTTGTGTTAAGGCTTGGCCTTTTAGTACTTTATCTCCCACCTTAACTAATAAGTCGCCTTGGCGACCTATATGTTGCTGTAAGGGTAAAATAAGCTGCTTGGGTAAAGAAAGCTGTCTAATAGGTTTTTCATTGGTGCTTTTCTTTTGCTCTGGTGGATGTATGCCGCCATGAAAGTGCCAAAATTTATTTTGATTAATGCGCTCAACAATTGATTCCATAATGGCCCCTAATCTACTTGCGTAATAGCAATTTTGTTTAAATCCCATTGCCAATTCTGAATAGTTTCAGGAATTGGGCGCATTTCAATACAATCAACGGGGCAGGGAGCAACACATAAATCACAACCGGTGCATTCATCGGCAATGATGGTGTGCATTTGTTTAGCAGCGCCTAAAATAGCATCAACAGGGCAAGCTTGAATACATTTGGTGCAACCTATGCAATCTTCTTCAATGATAAAGGCAACCTTGGGGCCAGCATCTTGTTCATGGTTTTCATCTAAAGGTTGTACATCAACGCCAAGCAAGTCAGCAATTTTTTTAATAGTGTCTTCACCGCCAGGCGCACATTTATTAATAGCCTCACCATTTGCAACCGCTTCGGCGTAAGGTTTACAGCCTGGGTAGCCACACTGACCACATTGAGTTTGTGGCAGTAATGCATCAAGTTGTTCAACAATAGGATCGCCATCAACGTGATAGCGAACAGAAGCATAACCTAATAAAGCGCCAAAACATGCAGCAATGATACCTAAAACAGCAATGGCAATTAAAATATTTATCATGAAGTCAATTGCCCTATATTTTAACTAAGCCAGTAAAGCCCATAAAGGCAAGTGACATCAAACCTGCGGTGATCATCGCAATGGCTGCACCTTTAAATGGTGTCGGAACATCTGCATGAGCGAGCTTTTCTCTCATAGCTGAAAACATCACTAACACCAGAGAAAAACCTGCGGCAGCACCAAAGCCATAGATAATAGATTCAAAAAAGTTATGCTGTAATCTCAGGTTAAGTAAAGCAACTCCAAGTACAGCACAGTTGGTGGTGATAAGCGGTAGAAATATCCCTAACAACCGATAAAGTTTACTACTTGTTTTATGTACGACCATTTCGGTGAATTGTACTACCACAGCAATGACTAAGATAAAGCTCATCGTGGTCAGGTATTCAAGGTTGAGAGGCGTTAATATATAGGTGGTAACAAGATAACTTAGCAGTGATGCTAAAGTCATTACAAAGGTGGTAGCAAAAGACATTCCTATGGCAGTTTCTGTGCGAGAAGACACCCCCATAAAAGGGCATAAGCCAAGAAATTGTACTAGAACAAAGTTATTTACTAGCACAGTGCCAATAAGCAGCAGAATGTAATCGGTCATTTGCGTTACAAGTCAGGGTGTTATTTATTATAATCTTACTTGTATTATCCTTTTTTTTATAAAATATAACAACACTACTGTGAGTAAGGATATTGCTTTTTAACGGAATTTGAGCGAAAAAAAACCGAACAGGCAAAAAGAGTTCGGTTTTTAAAATTATTTGAATGCGGGGAATTAATTTATAGAGGTGCTGGTTTACCAATATAAAAGCCCTGACAGCCATCAATAAATAACTTCTCGAGCGTGTGTTTTTCTTCTTGGCTTTCAACACTTTCAGCTAATACGTTGATACTGAGTCGATGTGCTAAATCAACCATCAAACGTAAAAAGTACTGATTATTTTTGTCATCATCAATATCTCGTGTATATGAGCTATCCATCTTGATGTAATCTGGCGTTAAATCTCTAAAGAATTTAAATGAAGTTAAGCCAACGCCAAAACGTTCAACAGTCACTCGAGCGCCAACTCGATGTAGCATATCTATCAGGCGCTTACTGGTTTTAATATTTTGTTGTAAACCATATTCAGTGATTTCAAAGACTAAGCGAGGTGCAACTTGCGGCTCACGCAATAGTTTTCGCTCTAGCCAAATCATAAAGTGTTCGTCACTGATGCTACGCGCACTAATATTGATGCCAAAGCTATTCTCAAGCATATTTTTATTGATAACTTCTTTTATTGTCGTTTCAATAATAAGCTTATCAACAGCAATTATTTTATCTAATTTTTCAGCCATCGCGATAAATGAAGCGGTTGGTAGCATCTCATCATTTGAATTAAGAAAACGGGCTAAAACTTCACCATATACTTTACTGTTTCTTCCGTTAGGTTGAATAGGTTGTAATAAAAGTGTTACGCGCTGGTTTTCTAACACACTATCAATTTCTTGACGCCAATTTTGATTGCCGTAGTTAGTGCTGTTTTTTTGCAAAATATCGGCATCTTTTTGCGAATACCAAGAGTTTGTATTTTGAGTTTGTGCAACACTCACTCCTGTATCCGCTAAGGCAAGTAGTTCACCTAAAGGGTTTGTTTTATCAAATGCTACCAGTCCAGAATAGGCAACAGAATCAAGATCTGATGCTTGCTGATATTCATTAAATTGTGCCGTTAAATCTTTTGCTAATTTTTCAGCTTCTTGTAATTTTACATTAGGCAATATGCAGGCAAAATCAGAGCTATTTAATCTAAATAAGCTGCCGTCAGGGTAGCTCGATATCGACTTTTTAATAATCTCAGCAACTTGCGAAATATAGTTATCACCTTCCTTATAGCCATGAATTTGATTAATGGTTTGTAGTTCAGAGCAGCGGGTAATGATAAGTACACCAAATTTCACTGGACTGTCTTGAACAATTTGGTTTTCATAAAATTGGACAAAACGGCCGCGATTATCCAATTTGGTTAAATGATCAACGTAAGCCTCTTTTTCTAAATTAATGGCACTTTCCAATTGTTGTGTCATTAATTGCTTAATGTCAGCAATACCTTGCTTGAGCTCTGGGATTTCTAAAATGTCACTGTCATTATTTGTTTCTTCATTACTGGTGAAGTTTGTGTGATTAACTAAAGCTAGGTCTTGTTTTATTTGCTGACTAATAACGCTAAATACAGCCTTATGGCGTTTAGAACTCATAGCTGCGGCAAAAAAGACTAATATTAAGGCTAAGCTCAATGCTATAAGTGTTATTGTCAATAAAAAGGATGATTCGCCTGAAAAATTAAGTTGATAGGTAACGGTTAGGTTTAACTCATTTGCACTTATCTTGGTAGGTGCTGGTGTGCTAAATGGTACGGTAACGCCTGTGTCATTATTTTTATAGCTGACTAAGTTTCTCCCCGCACGGTTGCTAATCATCAACAGGTCATAATTTGCTATTTGCTTTAATGAGTTAGCTAGCAAATCAGCATCTTGCTGCTCTTCTGTCACAACTAGGTGTTGGGTTAATGCATTAATTGCACTTTGGTGACGATTGCTTTTCTCTTCGAGTAGGGAAGATAAAAGGAAAATAGAAAAAAGACTGAAGGTTAAAATAAATATCAGTGCTAAAATTGCATTTCTCATTAATAACTGGGGGAAACTGTACATGTTGTGTCAAATTACTCCGAAAAAAATAACGAGATTAATGTTAACCAAATTGAATAAATAAGCGCTGAGGCTAACCTTTAATAAATGTTATAGCACGATTGTTTTAGCTATACTAACTGATTGTAAAGCATAAGTTAATTTTTTGCATTATTTCACAATTAATTTTTGATTATAATTAACGATGAAGCTTGCGCTTATAGCATAGTCGCTATATAATTCGCACAGCTTAGATTCACCATGAGATGAGTTAAGCACTTTTAGCAAGATGTCACTGAAGCATTTATCTGTTTTTTAGTTAAATGTTATGCTTGTTATTTATACCTTCGATGTTAATTTGAGGTATGGGGTCAGTGAGAAAGGCCCCAATATGGGGTTTTTTTGTTTTTTAGCGTTAAGAATTTACCACTAAGTAAATAGCTAATAGACATGAATACAGCAAAAAAACGCTGGGCTATATGCCCTTTTTTTGTACCTGAAATTTATCTCAGCGCAAATGAAAATAGATTTCACAGCGTTATATTTTAAATTAAAGAGGAAATACGATTGGCTAAATTTGAGCAAAAATTAACTGACATGCTTCGACCCGCAGTGGAAGAAACGGGTAAGGAATTACTTGGTGTTGAGTTTATTAGCGCAGGTAATAATTCAGTTTTACGTTTGTTTATTGATCATGAGAACGGTATCAATGTTGATGATTGTGCCGAAGTGAGCCGTCAAGTAGGCGCTATTTTGGATGTCGAAGACCCCATCAGTAGTGAATATAATTTAGAAGTTTCCTCGCCAGGTGTAGACCGACCTTTATTTGATTTATCACACTTTCAGCAAGTCATTGGTGAAACGGTCAATGTAAGGTTATCAATGCCGTTAAATGGTCGACGTAAGTTTAAAGGCGTTTTAACCGCAATAGAAAATGACACATTAATTGTAGAAGTTGATGGCATAGATTACGAACTTGTCATCAATAATGTCGACAAAGCAAACCTTGTCGCAAAGTTTTAGTACTTGTTTGTAAAGCAAGTTAAGTAAAAAAATATTTAAGTTTAATAGAAGTAGCGATCAGCTTTAACTGATTGATTCAATTTAGGATAAGTAACGAACTGATGGAAGTCAGTGAATATTTAAACACCTAAACTGAGCAAATTAATAAGATGATAGCTACCCCAAAATTAGGGCTAAAAAGACATGAGTAAAGAGATATTACTAGTTGTTGATGCAGTATCGAATGAAAAAGCATTACCTAGAGAAAGTATTTTTGAAGCAATGGAAACAGCTTTAGAGACAGCAACTAAGAAAAAATACGAAGGTGATATTGCTGTACGTGTATGCATTGACCGTGTTTCAGGTGAATTTGATACTTTTCGTCGCTGGTTGATTGTTGAGGACAGTGATGAGCCAATGGAAAACCCATACGCTGAAATCAGTTTGTCAGCAGCGCAGTATGATGATGCTGAGTTGAATGCTGGTGATTATGTTGAAGAGCAAATTGAATCAGTAAAATTTGATCGTGTTACTACACAAACAGCCAAGCAAGTCATTGTTCAAAAAATCCGTGAAGCTGAGCGTGCTTTAGTCGTTGAAGCTTACCAAGAGCAATTGGGTGAGTTAGTGACTGGTGTCGTGAAAAAAGCGAGCCGTGAAAGTGTTATTTTAGACTTAGGTAACAATGCTGAAGCGATTATTTACCGTGATGACATGTTGCCACGTGAAAGCTTCCGTCCTGGTGACAGAGTACGTGGTTTGTTATATGAGATTAAGCCAGAAGCTCGTGGTGCGCAGTTATTTGTTAGCCGTACTAAGCCAGAAATGTTAGTTGAGCTTTTCCGCGTTGAAGTACCAGAAATTGGCGAAGAAATGCTTGAGATTAAAGGCGCAGCTCGCGATCCTGGTTCTCGTGCAAAAATTGCAGTTAAAAGTAACGACAAACGTATTGACCCTGTAGGTGCTTGTGTTGGTATGCGTGGCTCACGTGTTCAAGCTGTATCTGGTGAGCTAGGTGGTGAGCGTGTTGATATCGTGTTATTCGACGATAACGTTGCACAATATGTGATTAACGCGATGGCACCAGCAGAAGTTGCCTCAATCATTGTTGATGAAGATAAAGGCACTATGGATATAGCGGTTGAAGAAAGCAACCTAGCTATGGCTATTGGTCGTAGCGGTCAAAACATCCGTTTAGCGAGTCAGTTAACTGGCTGGGAACTAAACGTAATGACCGTTGAAGACATGAAAGAAAAACACCAGGCTGAAAACGATAAAGTATTAAACTTATTTATTGATAAGTTAGACCTTGATGAAGACTTCGCTACCTTGTTATCAGAAGAAGGTTTTACTTCTTTAGAAGAAATTGCCTATGTTCCAGTGGCAGAAATGCTTGAAATTGACGGCTTAAATGAAGAGATTGTTGAAGAGCTTCGTGAACGTGCTAAAGAAGCATTAACTACACAAGCCTTAGCGAGTGAAGAAACACTAGAAGGCGCAGAGCCTGCTGAAGATTTATTAGCCCTTGAAGGCTTAGAACGTCATTTAGCGTTTGTGTTAGCAAGTCGTGGTATTTGTACATTAGAAGACTTAGCTGAACAAGGTATCGATGAAATAAGTGATATTGAAGAATTAACTGAAACCAAAGCGGGCGAGCTAATAATGGCTGCACGTAACATTTGTTGGTTTAACGAAGAATAATTAACACCGGGAGCATAGTGTAAATGGCAGATATAACAGTAGCAGAACTTGCCAAAGAAATTGGTACACCGGTGGATCGTTTAGTGAGCCAATTGGCTGACTCAGGCGTGAAAAAATCGGCAGCCGATTCTATTTCGCAAGAAGAAAAAGAATCTTTATTAGGTTACTTGAAAAAACAGCATGGTGATGACTCAGCAGCTAAACCTAGTAAATTAACGCTAAATCGTAAAACTAAGTCAACACTGACTATGGGACACGGCTCTAAAGCTAAATCGGTTAATGTAGAAGTACGTAAAAAACGTACCTATGTTAAACGTAGTGAAGTTGAAGAGCAGCAAATGGCAGAAGCGGCAGCAAAAGCTGAAGCAGAAGCAGCAGCAAAGGCTGAAGCAGAAGCCGCAGCAAAAGCTGAATTAGCAGCAAAAGAAGCTGAAAATGCGCGTGCTGTTGCGGCGGCAAAAGCAGAAGCAGAAGCAGAGCGTAAAGCGGCAGCAAAAGCTGAAGCAGCAGAAAAAGCTAAACAAGCGGCAATTGAAAAAGCTAAAAATGCTGAAAAAGCACCCGCCGTAAAAGTTGAAGAAAGCGAAGAAGCTAAGCAGCTTCGTTTGGCACAAGAAAAAGAAGCCGCAGCAAAAATTGAAGCAGAAGCCGCAGAAGCCGCGGAAGCAGCAAGAAAGTTAGCGGAAGAAAATGAAGCGCGCTGGAAAGCTCAAGAAGAAGAGCGAAAAGCAAAAGAGAAAGAAGTAGTTCATGTTACTTCATCTAAATATGCTCAAGAAGCAGAAGATAAAGTAGATGCTGCTGAAGAAGGTGCTGGTCGTCGTCGTAAGAAGAAAAAAGGCGCACAAGATAAAGCTGCTCGTGGCGGTCGTAATGCACGTACTGGTCGTAAGCAAACACTTTCAGCACCACAAAGTTTGAAACATGGCTTTACTAAGCCTGTTGAAACAAAAGTACAAGACATCCGCATTGGCGAAACCATCTCAGTTTCTGAACTTGCTAATAAAATGGCGAAGAAAGGCGCTGAAGTTGTTAAAGCCATGTTTAAAATGGGTGCAATGGCAACAATTAACCAAGTTATTGACCAAGAAACAGCAGCGCTAGTGGCTGAAGAAATGGGCTTTGAAGTGGTATTAGTGAAAGAGAATGCGCTTGAAGAAGCCGTATTAGCTGACCGTGGTGATTCTGGCGATGCGATAACTCGTGCACCAGTTGTGACTATCATGGGTCATGTTGACCACGGTAAGACATCATTACTTGATCACATTCGTGAAGCTAAAGTAGCTGATGGTGAAGCGGGTGGTATTACTCAGCACATTGGTGCGTATCATGTAGAAACAGGTCACGGTATGATCACATTCTTAGATACTCCAGGCCATGCTGCGTTTACTGCAATGCGTTCACGTGGTGCTAAAGCAACGGATATCGTTATTATTGTAGTTGCAGCAGATGATGGTGTTATGCCACAGACCATTGAAGCGATTCAGCATGCGAAAGCCTCTGAAGCACCAATTATTATTGCTGTTAACAAAATGGATAAAGAAACGGCTGATCCAGATCGTGTTAAAACCGAGCTTTCTCAACATGATGTTATCCCAGAAGATTGGGGTGGTGATGTGCAATTCTGTCACGTTTCAGCGAAAACAGGTTTAGGTATTGATGAACTTCTAGATTCAATCTTACTGCAATCTGAAGTATTAGAGCTAACAGCAATCGTTGATAAAATGGCTAGCGGCGTTGTGGTAGAGTCTAAACTTGATAAAGGCCGTGGCCCAGTTGCTACTGTGCTTGTTCAGGAAGGTACCTTGAACCAAGGTGATATCGTACTTTGTGGTTTAGAATACGGTCGTGTTCGTGCAATGCGTGATGAGAATGGTAAAACTATTCAATCAGCAGGACCATCAATTCCAGTAGAAATTCTTGGCTTGAGTGGTGTACCACAATCAGGTGATGAAGCGACTGTCGTTAAAGATGAGAAGAAAGCACGTGAAGTAGCTTTATATCGTCAAGGTAAATTCCGTGATGTTAAATTAGCACGTCAGCAAAAATCTAAACTTGAAAACATGTTTGCGAACATGAGTGAAGGTGAAGTATCAGAAGTTAATGTGGTACTGAAATCAGATGTTCAAGGCTCACTTGAAGCCATTTCTGATTCATTATTGAAACTTTCTACTGAAGAAGTAAAAGTTAAGATTGTTGGCTCAGGTGTTGGTGGTATCACTGAAACTGATGCAACTTTAGCTGCGGCGTCAAATGCTATCGTGGTTGGTTTTAATGTTCGTGCTGATGCAGCTGCGCGTAAAGTGATTGAATCTGAAAATATCGATTTACGTTATTACAGTGTTATCTACGCCTTAATCGACGAAGTTAAACAAGCCATGAGTGGTATGTTAGCGCCTGAATTTAAACAAGAAATCATTGGTCTTGCCCAAGTTCGTGATGTGTTTAAATCACCTAAGATTGGTGCTATCGCTGGTTGTATGGTTACTGAAGGTACGATTAAACGTAGCGCGCCAATTCGTGTATTACGTGAAAACGTTGTTATTTACGAAGGTGAGCTTGAATCATTACGTCGCTTTAAAGATGACGTACAAGAAGTTCGTAACGGTACAGAATGTGGTATCGGTGTTAAGAACTACAACGATGTACGTGTAGGCGATCAGATCGAAGTATTTGAAACAGTAGAAGTTAAACGAACGCTGTAACTTTATATTTTTGCTAATTTCTCCGATAGCTGCATCGGAAGTACTCATTGACGTTCGTCAACTCCGTGCTTCCTCTTTGCTCTCGAAGTAATTAGCTTCAATCTAAAGCTCAGGTTGATGAATAAAAATAGAAATGGAGGCTTAGCCTCCGTTTTTGTTAGGAGTTTAAAATGGCTAGAGAATATGCCCGTACTGACCGAGTTGGTCAGCAAATCCAAAAAGAAATCGCGGTTATTTTAATGCGCGAAATTAAAGATCCGCGCTTGAGTATGACCACAGTCTCAGCAGTGGAAGTGACGCGTGATTTAGCGTATGCAAAAGTATTTGTGACTTTTTTTAATGATAATGCTGATGAAATTAAAGCTTCTCTTGAAGTATTATCTGAAGCAGAAGGTTATATCCGCTCATTACTAGGCAAGCGTTTACGTGCACGCATTATGCCGCATTTACGTTTTGTTTATGATAAATCTATGGCTGAAGGTGTGCGTATGAGCGCCTTAGTTGATCAAGCGGTTGCTAGTGATAAACCTGCAAGTAGTGACAGCGAAGAGAGTGACTCAACTGATAGTGATAAGAGTGAATAAGGCATGGCAAAGCGTAGAAAAGGTCGTCCAATTAATGGCGTTTTATTGTTAGATAAGCCTTATGAAATGTCATCAAACCATGCGCTTCAAGCAGTAAAGCGTATTTATTTTGCTCAAAAAGCGGGTCATACAGGCGCGTTAGATCCACTTGCTACTGGTATGCTGCCAATTTGTTTAGGCGAAGGAACTAAGTTTTCACAGTTCTTACTTGATACAGATAAAACTTATCAGGTTACGGCCAAACTTGGTATTCGTACTACAACAAGTGATGCAGATGGCGAGGTAGTCAGCGAAAAGCCTGTTGAGGTTTCTAATGAGCAATTAGCCGCTGCACTTGATAGCTTTCGAGGCACCACTCAACAAGTTCCGTCTATGTATTCAGCGCTTAAATATCAAGGGCAGCCTTTATATAAATATGCGCGCGAAGGTATTGATGTGCCGCGTGAAGCACGCGATATTACAGTGTTCTCGTTAGAATTATTACGCTTTGAACATGATGAAGTTGAACTGAACATTCATGTCTCAAAAGGGACTTATATTCGTACTATTGTCGATGATTTAGGTGAGCTATTAGGCTGCGGCGCGCATGTTGCCGACCTAAGGCGTTTAGCCGTGGGCAGTTATCCTATTGATAAAATGGTGACTTTAGCGCAACTAGAAGCGTTACTTGAACAAGCTAAGCAACAAGACATTACACCATCAGAGTTGCTAGATCCTTTATTATTGCCCATGCAAAGCGCTGTTGAAGGTATGCCAGCGGTTTATGTCGATGATATGTCAGCTAACTTTTTACGTCATGGTAACCCTGTACAAGCTTATCAAGCGCCTATGGAAGGTAGTGTACAGGTGTATATTGGTGAAGATGAGAGTGATGAGCAAGCAGAGTTTATCGGTGTTGGTGTTATCAATGACGATGGTCAAGTAGCACCTAAACGCATTGTGGTTGTTTAACTACTACCGAGCGTTTACCTACAAAGAAGGCGGCATTATTGCTGCCTTTTTTATTTTATTAAATCATAAATCTAATTATCAATACTATTCCTTGTACAAATTGCTATAAACAGTTGAGCTATGCTCAATAGCGAATTCTATTAAATACGACTAAACTGATTAATAAGTTGATTCATTTTAGTTTACTTTCTAGCATACAAACTTTTCATTTTTCTATATCGCTTATTTTGCTTTTGTATGGGCAGAAAACGAAGGTACTTTGATAAAGATTATGTATTTACAATAAATTTGTAAGTAGACGTTATCTTTGCTAGCAGAGTCCCCTGCATTTATATACAATTATTCTATAATTAATGTCATAGTTGTACCAAAGAGAACTGTTTTACAAAGGATTTTTTATTTGGCCATTATCTTAAACCTTAATGATACAGCACAATCATTAAACTACTTAAATGCCTATCATTGCATAGGGCGCTCAGCAACGAATGTAGACACCGTTGTTAATGCACCTGAAGTATCTCGTATGCATGCAATAATAGAGTGGGCAGATAATCAGTGGGTTATTCGAGATATTAGTAGCAATGGCACTTGGGTAAATAATCAAAAATTAACCAAAGAAGTTCCTCATAAGCTTAATATTGGCGACCATCTTTTTCTTGCTAAAGCGAAAGAGCATGCGTTTGTTATCCAAGATTTAACCGCCCCTAAAAACATGCTTATTGCAGTTGAGCACACTAAAAACCGGAATACAGAATGCTCTATTGCAATCACTGACTACAATTTGCTGCCTTCAGAAGAGTCTCCTGAAATAGTGCTATTTTACGTACAAAGTAAGAACCAATGGTATAAAGAGTATATTGACGATGCTGATGGCATTGCGTATCCAGTAACAAACCAAGAGTTATTACGATTCGGTAACCAAAGCTGGCAACTAAAACTGATAAGCCCCACAGAAAGTACCACTCATTTGGCCAAAGCCAAACTGCTTGCCCATCAGGTGAAATATCGTTTTAATTTAAGTCTTGATGAAGAAACCACTGAATTGACCGTCACCACAGATCATAAAAAAGTTTGTTTATCCGAAAAAATTCATCATTATTTAACGCTAAGTCTCGCTAGACACCGTGATGAGGATGCTAAAAAGGGAAAGGATGAATTGAACCAAGGTTGGATATTACCAGAGGTGATCGCTAAAGAGCTTGGCTATGATGTTTCCCTCTTTAATACTCATGTTTGTCGTGCTAAAAAGCAATTTAAAGATGCTTTTGGTAGCCTTTGTGATGGCAGTGAATTATTTGAACGAAAAGATAAAAGAATACGTTTTGCGGGCAGCTCTTATCGTATTTACAAAGGCAATGAATTGATTGTGAATCGTGGTCAAGACAAAGTAACTCTTACGGTATTGCATGGATAAAACTTTACCTCATTATACCCGTGAAAGGTTATTGGGTGAGGGGGGCATGGGTAAAGTCTATTTAGCCACCGACAACCAATTACAACGACAAGTTGCAATTAAAGAATTAACCTACCAACCCAAAGACGAAAAAGTTAATCATGCCTTAAAAGAAGCACGTTTGTTAGCGCGTGTTAATCACACTAATATTATTCAAATCTATAATATTCATGACGAAAAAGGCCATATCGCTTTAGTCATGGAGTATTTCAATAGTAAAACGCTTACTCAATTTCAACATGAAACGCACGCCACTCTCGTTCAAAAACTAGATTTATTATGTCAATTAGCATCTGGCTTAGCAGCAGCACATAAAAATGGTGTTGTTCACTGCGACTTAAAACCAAGCAATATTTTGGTTAATAACCAAGGTCAGTTAAAAATTACTGATTTCGGCATAGCGTGTTTAGGAACAAATGAAGCAAGTGATATTAAGCATAATAATTTTGACTCAACACTAAATAGTGACGCTGTAGCACTTGCAGAGCAGGTAGAGTATGGCTGTTTGTTTTATATGTCGCCAGAGCAAATAAAACAACAAACTGTTGATTACCGCACAGATATTTTTTCATTGGGTATTATTGCTTATCAGTTAATAGTTGGCAGTCACCCGTTTGGCCGAGGCGCTGCTTCAGAAGTTGCTGGCAGAATATGTAATAACGAGCCTGAGCATGCTAAAAACTTAATGTTGGATGCACCCAGTGCATTAACCGATTTATTAATGGAGATGTTAGCTAAAGCCGTTGAGCAACGAACCCTAACAGCGACAGAGATAGAAAACCGTTTAACCCATATTCGAAAAGCGTTAATGCACACACAAGCCAGTGAGCAAGCAACGCAGCCTTTATCTAGTCATGAGTTAGCTAAAGTTGTCAAACCAACAAGCAAGCTAACTAAATTTATCGCCGCGCTAAGTTCGTTAGTGCTTGTTTTTCTACTAGGTTACTGGTTTTTTAATCCGCCAGCGGTAGAAACAAAGCAAGTTGTTATATTGAGACCTATTTTGACTAATAGCCCTTTAATGGCTCCTATGCAGCAAGATTTAGTAACCTCTTCCATTGAAGACGCATTACGCCAAGCGGTAATCAATACGCAAAATATGTATTTAATATCGCAACGAGAAGTTAATGCTATTACTAAGGCATACCCTGATGATTTAAAAAAGCTCAAGCAAGCTGTTGGTGCCTCAGACATCATTTCAACGGCACTTGAGTGTGATAATACTCGTTGTAAAGTGAGTTTTTCACGCTTGGTTACTAACCCTAATAACGGTGAAACATTAACGGTAAAATCTGAAAAAAACTGGCTAGCATTGATTGATAAATTTAATGCAATTTATAGTAACAGCCAAACGCAGTTTGCTTCACTGTTTCCAAAGTATTCCGATGTCAATCAGTCAGGTTTACTGCAACGACCCATCAATGAAGAGGATTACCTAAGTTACATTGAACTTTATAGCCAAATTAGAGTGCATGGTAATTATAGTGGCGAGAGTTTGACAAAATTAGAAGTAATTTTAACACGCTCTCCCTATTTATATGCTGCGTATGGCTTATATAGAGAAACCGCATTAAATTTGTATTTAGATTCACAAGAGCCGTTATACCTAGATCGGTTAAAACTTACTTTACAAAAGTCAGCTCCAGAATATCGTTTTAGTCATTACCATAGTTTAGATCGTTTTTGGCTTGCTTCCTATATGGGGGAAATGGATTTAGCAAAGCAACAAATTGTAGAGGCTCAGCAAAGAGGCGCGGATGAATTAACTATTACTGAGCTTGATGCTTATATGTTTTTCAATACAGGGCAGTACCAGGCAGCAGCAGAGTCGTATTCTAGAGCGTTTAAATTACGTTCTAGCTCTCGCCTTTTATATAATATTGCATTTAGCTATTGGCGTTTTGGAGATTTAGAAAAAGCTGAGATGGCATTAAGCAAAATGCTCGACATTGTTCCAGCTAATTATCAAGCTAATCAGTTACAAGCAAATATTTGGCTGCTTCAAGGAAGGCTGGTTAAAGCAATTGATGCATATGAGAGTATAAATTCAAAAAATAACCTTAGAAACTTAACAAACTTGAGTATTGCTTATGCGTTAAATAAGCAATACAAGAAAGCGTTAAAATACGCTAAGTTAGCTGTAGATGAAAGTCCTAAAAATACTGTGAGATTATTAAATTTAGCTGATATTGAATTCATTTTAGGAAATAAAGAATCAGCTAATGCGCACTATCAACAAATAATTGATTCACCTGTTTCTAAAAATAAGTACAGGTATTGGTTAGATTTAGCGCAAGCATATCTTCATTTAGATTATACCACTCAGTCTGTTGAGGCATTAAATGAAGCAAAAAAATTAGCACCAGAAAATGGAGAAGTGGCATATACATCAGCATTGATTTTTAGTGAGTTAGGTGAGTATGTGTCTGCTACATTAGAAGTGAAAAAGGCATTGAATAATAAAGTAGGCGTTGTGTGGTTTAACCTTCCTTGGTTTGATAATTTATGTTCTAAAGTAGAATTTAGACGCTTGATGAAGGAAAATAATAAAACTCAGCGTTGTTTTAATTAGTTTTGAATTATACCACCATCTTCTATCCCTAACATCGAAGAGCCTCCTTCATCTTGCTCCTCTTCAGCATTAGAAATTTTTGCCAGCATCACAAATGATGCCAAATCTGTCTCTGCTAAGTTTAGTAAACGTTCAAGCTGAGCTGGGTCTGAGTTAGACAGTGCTATTACATGTTTAAGCAGGATCGGGTCATTTATTCTAATCTCATTAAGCCTATCAAGTAGTATTGGGTTACTTTCTGCAATGGTAATTAACATATCGGTTGAGCTTGCCGCATGACCATTAGGCAAATAAATACAGCTAGTTAGTACGAATAAAAAAGATAATGTTTTAAGGTAATAGTTCATGGCTTTTCCTATTCAATTTCTTCGTGTGATACTCAGGGGCGAGTTCACTTGACAGTCATATAGAAATTTAGAGGCTAAAAACGCCTTAAGCCATGACAGGCAATGACAACCTATTTGCTTCCATCTTTGACGGCATACCAACAGTTAAAAAAAACCAAAAAACTGCCACTTAACAGCTAATTAGTAACTTATTGCACGGACTAGTATTTAGCGTTAAGCCCTTGTGTACCTGAAATTACGGGTAAATAAGCACCATTGGCTAGCACCCGACTATCAACAAAAAAATCATAATGTTATCAATGGTTATAGCCTTGTAATGGCTTGTAATGTTTTTTTTATTCCATTTATGGAATATTTGGTCTATGGCTGATGAACCATTAAGCGCATGAAGTAAAGGAGCTTCAATAACATCAGTGTCAGATTAAATAAAAATGTCTGCGTCTAATTCATACAAAGTCATATAAAGGTTTAGATGGTAAAAATAAAATCGTGTAGGCATTTAACAACAAACTAATAAACAAACGTTAGAGAATTTATTGTGCAAATAGACTTTCACCATGCAACTACTTGGGTTGTTGCCAGAGCAGCTGGTTTCTCGGCAGAGGATGCCAACATAATCGCCTACGCTAGCCAATATGTTGATGATGCGACTAACTATGGTTATATCCATTTTACTAATGGTGCCGCATACGAACGTGTGCCAACAGCTCATCGCATGCTTGATTACAAAAACCTCGAAGATTTGAAAAATATGAAAGTGTGGGTACCGTTTCACTTTTTACCCGGTAATGGTGGTCTACCTGCTGGAGAAAACCCTGAA
>JAPHTO010000140.1 GCA_026196955.1 Colwellia sp.
TCAGTCGTGTAGTTTCTGTTTGTTCGTTTTGTCATTTAACACCTCAATAATTGGATTATATTCCATTATTAAATTGTCCTGTTTGATTATTGCAGATCATATAACGCAGTACACCATCCTTGGGTAGTACCACAAAAATATTTAGATAGACTAATAGACTTAAAAGTCCCCGAAGAAAGAAAGCTATTTGCCGGCATGCTACTCGCGATGGACGATGGTGTTGGTGAAGTCATGAAATCTCTAAAAAAGAATGGTATAGATGAAAATACCCTAGTGTTTTTTATGAGTGATAATGGCAGCCCGCGAGGACAAGGTTTATACAAACCAAAGAAAAAAGTACGAGGCCAAACAGTCATGTCAAATCCAGGGCCATTTAACGGTTTTAAAGGTGACACATACGAAGGTGGCATTAGAGTGCCGTTTATCATGAGATGGCCAAATAAAGTTCCTGCCGCTGCTACTTATGACAAACCTGTAATCAATTTAGATATCGCCGCTACCATGTTAGCCCTCAATGGCGTTGACAATCCAAGCAAAGGGTTACCTTTTGATGGGGTTAACTTAATGCCTTATATCACCAATAAAATTCAAACTGCTCCGCATCAGAGCTTATATTGGCGTCGCGACAATGACTATGCCGTACGTCACGGTGATTGGAAACTTACTTTTAACGATCAAAGTGGTCCCAAGAGTATAAGACTTTTTAATATAGCTAAAGATCGAGGTGAGTATCATGATGTCAGTGGAGAGTATCCGAAAATAGCGCAAGACTTACAAAACCAATTTGATGCGTGGGACAGTCAATTACCAGAGAATACTTTTGGGAAAACGGCAACCAATAGGAATAGCGACTATCACAAGGGTAAAAGAATTGATGTAAGCGAACATAACTCTCTCCTAAGATAGGCGGTATAATTTTAGTCGTACTGATAGGGTGTAACACAGAATCTCGATTGACATAGGGTTTACAAATAACACGCCAATAAGCACATGAAAAATAACACGTACTTATTGGTTACTCAATCATAATTGGAGTAGGAGATACTCGTTTTAGCGTTAAGCTTTTATCGCTTGAGGTATAGAGCCTTTAATACCGTAATAAGCAATAAAGATAAAACATACTAAGGGTAAAATGAAAGACAATTGAACACCTACAGCGTCTGCTAAAAATCCTTGGAATAATGGAATAATTGCACCACCAACAATAGCTAAACATAAAATTCCAGAGCCTTGGCTAGTGTGCTCTTTTAAGCCCGTTACAGCTAAACTGAAAATAGTAGGAAACATAATTGAGTTACATAAACCAATTAACAAAATAGACCACATTGCAACAGCGCCTGAAGTTAGCATGGTTATAATCAATAAAAGTGAAGCTGCAGAAGCGCAAATAAATAATACTTTACCACCAGAGACTTTCTGCATTACTGCAGCACCAATAAAACGGCCAACCATTGCCCCACCCCAAAAGTAAGTTAAGTAATGGGCGGCTTCAGACTCTTCTAAATGAGCAATTGACTCTAATCCCATAAAGTTAATTAAAAAGCTACCAATGCCCACTTCTGCACCAACATAAACAAAAATACCTACGGCACCTAAAACTAAATGACGATGACTCCAAGCAGAACCAGTTCCTTTTGTTTTTTCAGTTTCTGTACTTGAAGCTTGGCTTAGTTTGGGTAATTTAATGTAAGCAAAAATAGCTGCAAGAATAAGTAATGCTGATGCAAGCATTAAATAAGGGGCTTGTACTGCTTGGGCGCCTTGTGCGGCTGTCATAGAATCTGCAGCAGCGTCTAGAATTAATAAACCACCCAAGTATGGTGCAATTGTAGTACCTAAAGAGTTAAATGCTTGAGTTAATGTTAAACGTGATGGTGCCGTTTTTGCGTCACCTAAAATACTTACGTAAGGGTTTGCAGATACTTGTAATAACGTTATACCTGAAGCTAATACAAATAAAGCACCAAGAAATACTGGATAACTTTGTAGCGAAGCCGCAGGGTAAAACAAAGCACAACCGATGCTGGCAATAACTAAACCGCTGACTATGCCTTTTTGATAACCAACTTTCTTAATTAATGCACCCGCAGGTAATGAAACTAAAAAATATGCCCCAAAAAAACAAAATTGAATAAGCATTGCTTGGCTATAGGACAAACTAAAAACATTTTTTAAATGTGGGATCAATATATCATTTAAACAAGTGATAAAGCCCCACATAAAAAAAAGCGATGTTAATGAAACCAACGCAAACGAATAATTTTTATTGCTATCTAATTCGTCAGCTAACTCGTTTGTTGCTGCCATTGACGGACTTGCCATTCTTTTTCCCTCTATCGTGGATAATTAATATTGACTTGTATTCATTTTTTTTGATGAAACATTTATATTTATATAACTTAATTGCTTAACCAAGACATTTGAAATACAAATCATTGTGTTAACATTCTAATATTAAAATGCTTTGACTAAAGAAAACTCTAAACGCTTGCCGTTTCAGCACCAACAAAATCAGCCGCCATTAGGAGCACAACGCCAAAATCAACTCTATGAAAATCATAGTTTCATGATGCGAGAGTCACTTTTCCTTATAGCCGTTATGATGGTGATAAATATTTTTATTCAAACGCTTAAAACATTTTCCCTCCGTATCAAAGTGATACTTCAGTAATTTACTAAGTTGCTAAAGGTATTTTTTAGTCTCGTTGTTGTTAACCGACCAAGTAAGGTAACCAATTATTTTAACTAACTAATATTTTATTTCGGCTATCTATAATTACCATATTGACACTTTTATTCTACCCATATATTCAGCTAACTCTTCAATTAATTTTCTTCTCAAGTAAAGTAAGCTTTAGTGTATTCAAGTAGAACTAATAGTGCATTGAAAATAGCCTTATTACTCCCTTTTTAATTTGCTTTCTCAACAATAGTCATCGCTCTTAAACAGGCAACTTTACAAGTTTCGAAAAACAACAAAAAAAATACCTTACTAATAAAGAGCCAAAACAGGTAGAAAACCACAATACTAAAGATAAATTTTTCTTGACGTGTTTTTTTAATGATTTGAGTCTACATAAGTAATCCTATGATATATCTAAGATAAACATCAAAAAAACAACGTTTTGTTAAAATATATGGAAATTTTAATGCTAAGGTAAGTATGTGTACGAAGAAGTATGGAATAACGCTTATTCTAGACAGGATCATCATTAAAGTACCTCTTCACTTTTTTTGAATGTTTGATCTAAGTACAGTCAAACCCTAAGCTGCCAGATGAATTAAAGTGATTGTTAATATAGGCTTTAAAAAAGGTAAAAGAATTGATGTAAAAGAATTTAACCGAGCCGTCAATTAACCTAATCATAATAAAGTAAAAACGACTGATAAGTGGCGTTTTTACTTTACCCAAACGCCCTCATACCACACCATGCTTTCTACTATTTCTCAAACACACCTTAGTCGTCACTTGCTCATAAAGCTTTATGTTCACCATTGTTGATATCAAGAGCCTTATGCTCTACCTCACGGTTTTGCTGTATGACAATAAACAAGGACGGCAACACGAGTAAACATACCAGTGTGGTAAAAAGAATACCAAAACCCAGTGAAACAGCCATTGGCACCACGAATTGAGCTTGCCGTGAGGTTTCAAAAACCATAGGCGCCAAGCCACAAAAAGTGGTAATTGTGGTGAGTAGTATGGGGCGGAATCGTCGTTGACACGCTTCTATAATAGCGTCAACAGCAGTCTGCCCTTCCCTCATTTTTTTATTCGCATATTCTACGAGTATTAGGCTATCGTTAACGACCACACCAGACAGTGCTAACATGCCCATTAAACTAACCACGCTTAAGCTAAACCCTAACATCATATGCCCTAAAATAGCCCCAACAGCCCCAAACGGAATAATTGCCATGATCACTAACGGCTGAGTATAACTTTTAAAAGCGATGGCCAATAAAATATAGATACTGACTAAAGCAAAGCCTGTTCCTAGCTCTAATCGCGAGACACTTTCCGCTATCTCTTCTTGATTTCCTCCAAAAACCACTGTGAGTCCGGGATAACGTCCAGTTAATTCAGGCAGTAAATGATTATTAACAGCACGTGCAACAGCTGGAATGGCTTCTTCTGGCAAGATTTCAGCACCTACCTTTTCTACCCGCTGCCCTTTTCTTCGTTTAATAAAGGCAGGCGCCAAAACTTTTTCAATGTTAGCAACACTGCCTAACGGAGCATAACCACCTGATTTAGTTTTGATTAGCAATGCTTCAATGCCGTTAACATTATCCCTTTCATCATGCGGTAAACGTACTAAGGTCGTGACTTCGTTACGCAGCCTATGCTGTCGTTGTGCACGTGCGCCATACAGTGAAGCTCGCATTTGGGCAGATAATTCAAGTGCTGTTAACCCTAACGAACGGCCATTTTCATTTAACGACAACTTCCATTGCGGTTTTCCTTCTTCCATTGAGTTTACCGTCGCGACAACATTTTCTGTGTTAGCTAAAAAGGTGACTACATCTTGTGAAGCGCTTTTTAATACATGACTGTCGCTATGGCGTAATTCAACGGTTAATGATGTTGCTTCAACTTCACTACTGCCTCGTCTTGCACCACTAAAACGTAGCTTGCCCAATTTTTTCAATTCCTTAGCATCTTCTCGCCACCAAGTTTTAAGATCTTCGGTGGAAAAATTACGCTCCTCACTTTCCACTAATAGCATTGCTAGTTCAACACTTTCATCTCTGATGACGCCTCGCATGCTGACAATGTATTTTTCAAGGTTTTTAGCTTTAATCACCGATTGAGCGCTAGTTTCAAGCTTATCTCTTAAGACAACGGCTTGTGATTCTGTCGTTGTTGCAGATATCTCATAACTGGCTTTAATCCAGCGGCCATCCATTTTCGGATATAAACTAAAACCCATTTTTCCGCTAAAGGCATAGGCTAATACGGTAATAAAGAAAAGAAAGGCAATAGACAACATCAAGCTAGGCCAGCGTAACGACTTAGACAGGAGCGGCAAATAATATTGCTTAATCAAGGCATTTAATCCACGGTTACAATAAAACTGTGCAGCATTAAAAAGTTGCTCAAGCCTGTTTGTTTTTTGATTATCGATATGCGCAAGATGCGATGGCAAGATAAATAGCGCCTCAACCCATGACACCAAAAAGCAAAGCACGACCACAATAGGGATTGCGCCAAAAAGCAGCTGCATTTTCCCCGTCAACAGAAGTAAAGGTAGAAACGCGACAACATTAGTTAAAATAGCAAAAGTTAGAGGCTTGGCTACCTCATTTGCCCCCTGCACTGCCGCTTGGTTAAAGGACATGCCTTCTTGCATATGGGAGTATATATTTTCGCCCGCAATAATAGCATCATCCACCACAATGCCTAACGCGACAATAAAGCCAAACATTGACACCATGTTGATGGATACGTCAAAAAGCGGTAAAAATAACATTGCCCCTAAAAAGGAGCTTGGAATGCCAGCGACCACCCAAAAAGCAAGCTTAAATTGTAAAAACAAACTCATTACCACTAAGACTAATAGCAGCCCCACAAAGGCATTTTTTAATAATAAGCCTAAACGTTTCTGATAATTTTTTGCGTCATCATCGACAATCGCAATCCCCGCTTCAGGAGGAAGCATGCTTTGTAGCTCTGGCCACATATCACTGATGGCATCAGCAATTTGACTTGGTGTTTGCTCGCCCATGCGATAAATATTCAATCGCGCCGATAATTGCCCGTCAAAGGTCACTAAATTTCGTTCATCGGCAAAACCTTCTGACACTTGTGCAATATCACCTAATCGCACTTGATCGCCTGACTTGTCTGAAATAATAGTGACATTGGCTAATTCATCAGCCCAAAATTTACGCTGATCGACAGAAACAATAATGTCGCCATTTTCAGCTTTTATTTTACCGGCCGATTGTTCGACAACATTTTTTTTCAATAGGCTAGAAATTCCTGTTAAAGTGAGATCATAAGCTTGTAGATTCGCTTGCGGTACTTCAACATGGATCTCTTCTTGTGGAATTCCAGATAAATTGACTTGGCTGATGTAAGGAGATTGTAGAATCCTGTCTCGTATTTGCTCAGATAACCTTTTTAAAGAAAATTTATCTAGATTGGCATGAATAATTAGCTCCATGACGTCAACAACACGGCTATCTAAATTAACTTTAGGTTTTTCCATACCAGAGGGAAATGATGATATTCGATTAACCGCTTGTTGCGCATCTTGATAAACCTTTTGCGGATTCGCCCCGGCTTCTAGTTCTGCTTTAACTCGAACTCGGCCAAGACTAATAAAAGTATCGACCTTACTGATCCCTGTCAAACTATATAAAGCATCCTCTATGGGCAAAGCAATGGCTACTTCCATTTCACTTGGCGCTGCGCCAGGATAACTAACAATTACAGATATTCTATCTAGCGTAGTTTCCGGCATATATTCCTTTCTAATGATAAAGGACATAACAATACCGCCAAAGATTAAAGACAGCATTAATAGATGCGGCGCAATACCATGGCGTATCATCCAAGATATTGGACTAAAGCGCATGAGTGAGCTCCTGAGCATCTATAATTTCACTTGGCTTAGCACTAGCTTGACTCTGTTTCAAATAAGCAGTTTCACTTTGGTGAATTCGCTGTTTAACCTTTGCTTTGACAGGTAAGCCCACACTGGCAATACCTGGCTTTTCAGATAGCGCTAAATCTCCTTTTGCAAAGCTAGCCCGAACATAAATGTAATCACGCCCTTTGAATAAGACTTCAACAGGCCTTTTTTGTAGTGTGTCTTCGCTATCAACTACCCAGATAGTATTATCTTTTTGCAACCAGCTATGCTTAATGGTCCATGCATCTTCTATGTGCTTACCTTTTAGCTCAACATTAACAAAATCATTAATAAATACTGCCGGCTTCTCAGTTGCAATCGCAGATAATGGATCATGAATCGCTAACAGTACTTTAGCTTGCCTATCTTTACTGTCTAATTCAGACAAAATCGATACAAATTGAGCATGTCGAGTTTGCTCTTCTCCCCAACTACGTGGTTGCGTGATAATGGCCAGTTTGTCTTGAGCAAGTAAGGGAGTAAAACGTTGAGGGATTTTAATTTCAATCCAAAAAGTTTCGGTATTAACAATTGAGAATAGCGCTGTACTTTGTGAAACTTTGCTGCCCCGACCAATTTTTTTATCGGTGATCTGCCCATCAAAGGGCATAGTTACAATAGCTCTGCTTAAATTTAACTTAGCCTTTTCAACATTATTTTCAGCAACTCTCACTTTTGATTGTGCGACGACTAATTGAGGCTTACGCAACACTAAAGACTCTTCTATCGCAAGTTCAATATTGTTATTGATTAAGGAAAGCTCTTCTTTGGCGAGTATCTGATCTGCTTGTTCAAGGGATAAGCTTGCTTCTGCCTGCGCCAATTGCGCCTGCTGAGATGCCACCGCTAACTGAAAGTCCGTAGGATCAAGCTTAACTAGCCAATCACCTCGTGTTAATTTTTTCCCGGGTATGGCAAGCTCATTAATTTCATCAACATTCCCCGAAACTTTAGCAAATAGCTCCACTGCCTCCGATGGTATAACATCGCCCGTAGTGTGCCAAACAGGCTCTACCAATGTTTTAGTTAATTCAATCGCTTCGACAATACGAATATTTTTAACTCGCTCACTTAAATGAGCTTTAGGCTGTATGTCGCCAGAAAGCAAAATTTGATAAGCAGCAATAATACTCACAATAACAATGAGCAAGGGTAGCAGTCGATTTTTGTTTAAAAATAATTTATCCATGAGCCCTATTCTTTAGCTGGGTATTATTGGCTAACTCTTTAGCTATTGTTGGCAACAGTTGATTAGGTTTTGTTGCTTGACGACAATCTACTGTGCATCTTGACGGTATCATTTGTTTAGCTGTTTTAAACTGGCTTTTATCAAAATTACCATGACTTAATTCCCGATAAAGAAGCACACGATTAAACAAAAGGCTTCTTCGCGAATCAATTAATTGCAATTCAAGTGATAAAATACTCTCTTGAGCTTTGAGCAGATTAATATAGTTAGTTTTGCCATTAAGGTATTTCACTGTTGTTAAGTGCTCGGTCTTTTGGGCTAAGTCAAGTTGCATTTCCAAATTCTTAACTACTTCCAATAAGTGAACTTCGCTGGTTATAGCTTTATTCACCTCGTTGATCGCAGCTAACCAAGTTTCCTTATATTTGGCAAATAATGCCTGAGTGCTAAGTTGTCGTTGCTTGACAATTGATGCTCTTTTCCCTGCATCTAATATTGGTAATGCTATAGAGGCAATTAAATTTCCAGCCCAGTCATCAAATAAATCTCTACTGGTCGCTTTACTCGTGCTGTAATTTGCCCTTAAGGTCAAGCGTGGTAACTGGTCGGCAATAGCGATAGCTAAATCTTCATTTGCCACTTTTATTTTACTGTAAGCTTGCTGAATATCAGGCCGTAAGCGCAAAGCATCTAGCGGCACACCTAATGTGGGTAATTGCGGGAGATTTGGTAAACTCTGCTTATTTTCCAAGGTTAGCTCTTCGGTTGTTATACCTAACCAAAGCGCCAGTTTTTGCTTATAAAATACTAAATTTGCTTGATTTTTAGCTTGTTGAACTTCAATGCTTTTCAACAACTTTTGCTGCTGCCAAATATCGGTAACGGAATTTTTCCCCATCGCAAAGCGTCGCGTTATTACTTTGAGTGCAATTTCAGTTCGTCGGTATTGGTTTGATAGCACAGAATATTTTTCTAATTCACTGCTCTGTCCAAGCCAAGCACTAACAACACCACTGCTAACTAAATTGGCTTTAGCTCTATAAATGCTTTGTTGATTATGGTGTTCCCACACAGCTTTTTGCTCCACAGCAGCTAACTGCCCCCATAAATCTATCTCCCAAGCAGATGATAAACCGATAGAAGCACTATCAATTTTTGATAATTTACTAATATCACTGCCAGCATTGGCATTAAGGCTTATTGTTGGGTAGGCGGATGAGCCAGCCACATCAACACCTAACAAGGCAATTTTAGTGAGCATGTCATTGGCTTTTAAGGTTAGGTTTTGACTTAAGGCTTGTTCTACAATGGTGCTTAGGGTGTCATCGTTAAAACTTTGCCACCATCGTTCGTTAAATTGACCTGTGCCTGAATTAACAAACGATGGCGATAAATTAAGATCCTCTAACGTATTCGGCGGTTGTGGCTGTTGAGCACAGGCACTGACAAAGATAGCCAAAACTAGCGCTATTAGTAGAAAGGGTAACTTCATGTTTGGATCATAAGAACATTAGATGAGGATCACAATGTGATAAAAATCATATAAATATATTCTAATAAATACAACGACTTTGATCAGCTTTATTTACATAACTTTGCATTAGGTTAACTTGCTTTCTTAATAACAACTATAACTACACCTTATACCAATTTTTGATTATAAGGGGCTGTATCTGGAAATACTTGTCTAATTTCATCCGCAGAAAAGTCCCAATGTTGTACTAAAACATTAGCAATCCAACTGAAACTATTGGAGGTAGGCATTAGATCTCGCTGCTCAAACAATTGTTCAGGGTTTAACCCCGGCCAGTCACCGAGTACTTTACCGCCATCAACCGCTCCACCAGCTAAAATTAGCGCACTGCCAGTGCCGTGGTCAGTACCAGCTGTTCCATTTTCTTTAGCGGTACGGCCAAATTCAGTACCAATAACAACAACAGTGTTATCCCAAGATTCGCCTAAGCCATCTTTTAATGCTGCTAAGCCTACATCAAGCTCTGTTAACTTTTGTTCAAGACGATTACTCTGATTATTATGTGTATCCCATCCACCCAACTCTAACATGGCGCAATCAAGCCCTTGCTCTTCTAGCATTAGTTTTGCACAAACCTTCGTTAAGTCGATAAACTTACCTTTTCTTTTTTTCTTACTGTCGTTTTCGTGTGCCGCTAATCCTTTCACTTTTAGCCCACTTGCTAAGTTTTCTTTTAATGCTTCATCATATTGATATAAGTGCCCTAAAGCGGCATAAAACTCTTCATTGGCATTTTTTAGATTAGAGGGATACCAAGTGTTTACATGCTCACTACTACGTAAACTAATAGGGGTTGAGCGTGACACTGCCAGTGCGCTTTTATTTTTGACATCAATTGCTCTGGCTAGCCAACCACTGTCATGATCTATTTCAGCTTTACCACTTTCTAAAAAATCCTGTCCGTCAAAATGTGAGCGTTGTTGATAGCCAGATGAAACAGCAACAATCGGTAATAATGACTTTTCTTGATAGAGCTGATGCATATTTTTCAATGCTGGGTGTAAAGCATACCCTTTAGCTATTGGTAATAAAGGGGATTTAAAACTAGCTGATAGCTTAGGCCTTAGTTTTTTATACTGTTCGTCAAACCTTGGCACTATGGTGTGCAGTGAATCTAGTGCGCCTCGCAGAAGTATCCAGACAATTTTAGGCGGATGATTTGGCTTTGCTAATGGCGCTTGGGCAAAAACTGAACGAGCAGGAAAAGATAATGCCGCTAAACCCGCGCCTGTCATTTGCAGAAATTTACGTCTCGATACGCCTGCTGAGCACTTTTGATTGTCGGTATTTATTTTATCTAAATCACTCATAATTACCTCCTTTGAAACTCTGGGCTCATTAACAATAACGCGAGTGCTTGTTGCCGAGACTCAGCCCTCATCACAGTTTGATATGTATGTGGGCTAACACTCGAGCCTAAAGCAATAGTCATTAATTTTTCAGCATTTACTCTTTTTTGATACGCTGAAATATTTGCAGACCAGTCAACTCTAGCCATTAAGGCACTGGCACCTAGCCAGTCACTTTCATTATCACTAAACCCTGCTGGCGAGCCTGCACTAAAAGGGCGCTGGCCAAGGTTAGCGAAAGCGTTTATTAAAGCCTTATTTTTCATTTTTGCAGGCGCTAAAGCCCGAAAAGTTGATATAACAAACTCTCTGGGTGTTTTAAATTTCTGAGGTTGTGCTAGCCAAGCTTCATCTGCATTTAAAAGGCTCACCATTACTGACTTGATATTACCTTGCGTTTTTAACCAAGTTGACTCCATAGTATCGGTTAAGGGCTTCGGAGGATGATCAGAAACGAAATGATGAGCAAGCTTATAACACACATATTTAGCAGTATTAGGGTGATTAGCTAAATCTCTCAACATTTGCTCACCTTGAGAAATACCTTGTTGTTTATAATGATTACCGAGTAGTTTCCGATTCCCGGGCTCGTGGCCATGCGCTCTAAAAATAAATCCTGTGCTGCGCTCTTTTTTTGGATTTTTAACACTCCACCCTGTGATCGCTTTAGCTAACTCCAAAACATCTTCTTGCTGGTATCCGCCATTAACCCCTAAGGTATGTAACTCTAGAATTTCTCTAGCAAGGTTTTCATTGAGGCCAACCTTTCTTTTTTTTGCCTGTCTAGAATTAGGACCAAATGATTTTTCATTATTAAGGTAAATCATCATGGCAGGATGTTGCTCAACAGCGAGTAACATATCCTCAAAACGTCCAAATAAATTAGGGGCTATCGCTTCACGTTCTAAAGTCGCTGCAAGGCCTGTCATTAGCCGCCCATTAGCACTAACACTGAAGTGATTAGAGAAAAAATCAAGCAATCGCCAGCTAATACTATGTGGAGAATTAATCGCTTGCTCTAAGGTCTCAATAGACATTAAACGAAGATTATTACGCGCAGAGTTTTTTACTGTTTTTTTAGCTGGCTGCTTACTTTTTTTCTGTTGCTTTTTATCTTTTACAAATTGTGCATGTTCAAGAAAAATATCATTAGAATTAGGTAAGGTTGTGGAAAAAGTGATGGGCAGAAGCTGAGATTTAATCCACTCTTTGGGCGATTTGCTTGCGGCTTCAAGTTCATGGCCCCGAGCGCCATAACCAAATCGGTTAACAGCAATATTTGCCCTACTTACTGTTACTAGTGAGTTTGTATTATCAGACATAATTCACCTTTCACTGGCTAAAATGAATACCCTAGTGCCAATATAGAAGTTCAATTTCTTCACCACTAGCAAATTTACAAATCTTTACGCTGTTTGTTGTTTACTTCATTCAATGAAAAACAGCGACCTAAAAACAACAAAGCATAGCTTGTTAAGCTATGCTTTGAAATATTCACGCTGAGAAGGTCGTTCTATATTAGTCTAACAATTCTCTTAGTGATGAGACATTACATCGTTATATGACTAAGTAGTTAAACTTTCAACATAATATGCTGATGAACACGCACAATGATATCGTCACATTCTTGCTTCCAGTTGACTTCATCAGCGAAGTTTCTTACTGCACCAATAACCTGATTGACAAATTTTCCATAGTTGTGGTGAGTTTCATCACTCTTATCTGCGATAAAAACTATGCGTAAAGTATCAACTAATTTATCAGCTTCCCAGTGAACACAAAAACGACTTTCGGCATTATTAGGGTTAACACCAATAGAAATGAGCTCGCCTCTAATTTCGGTTGCTTCGCTTTCATCATAACGAACAAATGGCGATACTCCGTTAGCTATTAATGCCGCTTGATCAATTTTATTTGCATTGCATGACTTGTCAAAGGCTTGCTCAATCTTTTGATACAGTTGAGTAAAAGGCTCATCGGATGAATAATCAATATCAGCTCCCTTCAAGAGGCGACGCGCCATAGGGATACTGGCAATGGCATAAGTAATTGAAGTATGGTTACTGTCAATACTGTGATTTTGACTTTCATAACGATCTGAAATTTCTCTAAATGTGTGACTCAGGGTATTACTCGCCCCTTTGTCTTTTGCAAAAACGTCAAAAGTTAAGTGTTGATGATCACGCAACTTAATTTCATTTTCAGGTAAACCAATCGTTGTTGAAATTTCTTTAATCGCTTGATAAACCGAGTTATGAAACTTACCTGAGTTTACTCTCAGCTCTTCACCTGTGGCTAAAAACAATATTTTTACTTTGCGTACTCTAACTGCACCATCGTAATAACACTTAAATGTGCTATTGTGCTCAGGGCAATAAAAGAAAAATGATTGTTGCTCAGTATGTAAGACTTGTTGTTCACCACTGTACCTTACTCGCACTAAACGATTATTCGCGACAAAATTTACATGCGATAAGCCGTGTTTTTCGACTACCTCAAAAATTTTGTATGATAAGGTTTGATAAAACTTTTGGTATGGTTTCGCTGACGTTTCATCAATTTTTCCACACACTGAGTCTATTAAACTATCGGTAAGTGGTATTTCAGCTAGGATATATTGATTATCACGTGAGTCATTTGGTAAATATACACGCTCTCCTGCTCGGTGTTTTTTTAAAATAGATGAAGCTCTTCTCATATTTTCCTCTCTAATGGGTGCACAGCAAGTCAAAAATTCTCAGACCTTTTATAGCATATACTCAGCAAAGCATTCATCTTATTTATAACCATTATTAGACAGATTTGAACTGTTTTATACTAGATAGTTAATAATTTATATTATTTACAAGGTACTAGCTTTCTTTAATTAAATAGCTGCCCTGCATGCTAAAATTAATTTTTAATTAGCTAATATAACTATATGCCCAATAGAGATACGACCAATGCAAATAATTTTAAATGGCGTAACAATTCTATTATCAACAATAACTGCTCTCATAACTTGCTCTTTATAAGTTCTTTTTATAACCCCAAAACCTCTTAGTAATCATGTTATTGCTTTAGTTAGACAGATGAATATAAGTATCATCCTAGTTATTTGTAAGGCTCTTTCATATAAGTTATATTTTCGTTACACTGACTTAAAAGTAAATGGATTTATCAAGGCATAATAATAATGTTTAAAGCAATACCACTAATCATTCTTACTCTAGTGCTGTTTACTTTTTCTTCGTATGTACAGGCTCAATACCCCAGTGAACAAGCTTTACTAGAGGCTTTCAAACTTCACGAAAATACTACTAAGGTTAATGACACTCAAAGAGTAAAAGACTTACAAGCCTTTATTGAGATCTCAACTAATAATAATTGGCAAAACGCATGGGTTTATATCCAATTATCAAAAGCTAAGCTATATGCAGGCTTGTATCAATTAAAAGCCTCTATGAGTGTTATCCATGAAACATTACCCGTTGCTAAAAAGTTAGAATTATTTGATGAGGTTGCTGTTTTAGAGGCTCTCTGGTTTGAAAATTCTCAATATTCAAATGCTATTTCTATTGATATTTCTGCACAAGAACTGCTTGCTAGACTACCCAGAATAAAAGATATTCGCAGAAAAAGACAAGTAATGTTAGAGCTTTCAATGTACTTTTCTCGCCAAGGAGACTTACTGACCGCATTGAAATTAACCTTAGGGTTAGATAGTGAAGACGTTGCCTCTAACGCTCAAAAAGCGACCTTATTAGCCGATATTTATTATCGGATAGGCGACATGGAAAAGCACAATGACTATTCTCTGCAAGCAATTGCTTTATTAGAAGAAATTGACGATTTATCAGGTAAAGCTATTGCGATGTTTAATCGAATAGAAATATTCTTTTTAAAAGAGTATTTTGAAGACGTTAAAAAGTATTTGCCCCTCTTTGAACAAGCCGTTGAAATTGCTGGGGATGCTACATTGCTCGGTGATGTATACCGCTATAAAGCAATGATGGCGCTACATGAGCATAACTACCCTTTAGCTAAATCTTTATTACATGAGAGTAAATTAATCTATCAGGCACACGACTTAGCGTATTACACCATGTTATCTGATTTAGTGTTATTGGAAGTAATGTTGACTGAAGGCGATTTTTCAACCGCAAATAGTCAATTGCTAAAGATTAAAGCTGATGTTACTTCATATGCTAATGCTTATTATTTTGTTGAATACTATCAAATGGCTACAGCTATATACCAAGCTTTAAACGATTATAAATCAGCTTTCGCAGCAGCTGAGCACCTTAAAAAGTATGAATTACTTTTAGCCGAAGAAAAAAACCGAACTGAAATTGTTAAATTTGAATATGAGCAAAGTTTAAAAACTCAGCAATCAGAAAAAGCAAATATGAAGGCACAGCAAATCCAACAAAATATTATCTGGGCATTAATTGTCATTGCTTCATTGTTAACCTTGTGCTTTTTACTGTTTATACTTAATAGACAAATGAGCGCCAAACAAAAGCTTGGCGTTTTAGCCAATACAGACATGCTGACAGGCGCGCCTAATCGACGCGCCATTTTGGATAAAGCTGAGCAGCAATTAAAATATTGCAAAAAAAATCAGTTACCGCTAATTATTGTGATGGCCGATATTGATTTATTTAAGTCAATTAACGATGAGTTTGGTCACGACGTTGGTGATGAGGTACTTAGAGTATTTTCTAACTGCTCTAAAGAAGCAATTAGGCAATCAGAGTTTTATGGTCGCTTTGGCGGTGAAGAATGGCTATTCATTATTCCACAAACAGAGCTTTCATTTGCCCAAATACTTTTTGAGCGATTAAGTCAGTCTATTCAACAACATGGTGATGAATTCCCCTTTGATATTCAGCGATTAACATTCAGTATGGGGGCCGTAGAGTTAGAAAAAGATGATACGGTTAAAGCCATGATAGATAGAGCAGATAAGTTACTTTATCAAGCAAAAGAGCAAGGTCGTAACCGTATTTGCTATTAAGCAGTGTTGTAGCTAGTTAAGCTTAATTTTTAGTCTGTTTACCCTGTATGCTACATGAATTTTTATGGCTTAAGCTCCTATAGTTTAAGGTTACCTAAAACTGCTTATGCAGCCATTTCAATGCATCATCTTCGTTATCAAAATACTCTATATTCTGACCAGCTTTAGAGGGAACCCATTGTTGATCGATAGCTTTAATTGATTGAGAGGTTATAACTATCGCTTTGGCCACCATATTTTGACTATTTAACCAGCCATTAAATTCATTAGATATTTTATAGGCTTCAGGCGTGGCACCATCCAATTTCAAAAGATTTATAAGTATCATAAATTTTTTATGATTAAATGTGCTGATTATCTGAGTCGCTTTTTTAGACACATTTTCAGCGCCATGCTCATTAAAAGCGCCTGCCAATGTAACGTAAATAATATTATCTTTGACATGAATGGTATTTTCACCATGCTCTTCATTCAAACCAATTCTCCAAAACTAGATAGAACCTTCCCCCGACTTTATAGCGTGTTATCTTACCGCTAAAACTAACTTCTATACTCACCGGAAGACACATAACTAAAGTCGCTATGCAGTACTTCGATTGTAGAGCATTTCAATGTGATCAAACAAGTCAGCCGTACTTAATTCTGGTTGCCAAACATAAATAGCTCGTTAACCGCGTTAAACGAAAAAGGCTGATTCATGATGAATCAGCCTTTGAAAATTATTTTCTGGTTTAATGGTGCGGATAGAGAGATTTGAACTCTCACGCCTTACGGCACATCCCCCTCAAGAATGCGTGTCTACCAATTCCACCACATCCGCAATTAAACTTAATTTATATAACTAGTTTGGAACGTCGCTATCATCTTGTTTCGTCGCTGGTGCATCAGCAGCTGGAACATCAGAATTCTCACTTACAGCAGCTTTTGGCTCTGCACTTTCATCTGGAATAGCATCGGTAGCAATAGGTTGCTCGCTTACTGGTGCGCTTAAGTCATTCCATTCTTCAACGGCTTTAGTGCGATTGGCGGTTAAGTTACCAAGTACTAAACTGATAACAAAAAAACCAACGGCTAAATACGTTGTCATTTTTGTTAAAAAGTTACCTGAGCCACCTGAGCCAAATACAGTTGCTGAAGAACCGGCACCAAAAGATGCGCCCATATCGGCACCTTTACCTTGTTGAATTAACACTAAACCAATAAGTGCTAATGCAATAAGAACGTAGGCGATAATTAAAACTTGATACAACATTTTTACTTTCCTTTCGCTGCTGAGCAAATTGTCTTAAATTGCTCAACGTGTAAACTAGCACCACCAATAAGACCACCGTCTATATCAGCTTGTGCGAATAATTCTTCACAGTTTGACGCATTCACGCTGCCACCGTATAACAAAGGCACTTTAGCCGCCACACTTTCATTTGCTTGCGCTAGAAATTGGCGAATAAATTGATGTGTTTCTTGTGCCATCTCACTTGATGCTGTTTTGCCAGTACCTATAGCCCAAACTGGCTCGTATGCAATAACAACGTCAATAAATTTTTCTATACCTACTTCATCGATTACCGGCTGTAATTGTGACGCAAGCACTGTTTCTGTTTGCTCTGTTGCCCTTTCTTCTTCACTTTCACCAATACATAAAATTGGCGTTAATCCCGCACTTAATGCCGCATTAACCTTATGAGCAACTTGCGTAGAAGTTTCTTTATAATAACTTCTGCGTTCAGAGTGACCTATGATAACAAATTTCACTGATAATTCATTCAACATTTGTGTTGAAACTTCACCAGTATAAGCGCCACTTTCATGCTCACTTACATTTTGTGCACCAACGGCAATCGCACTATTTAAAGATTGCACATTTGCTTGTGTTACCAGTGATGATAAATAGGGAGCGCTTGGGCAAATAACCACATTGACATTATCTTGTAACGCTACGGTTTTCAACCCCGCAGTCATAGCATCAACTAAAGCTAAATCACCATTCATTTTCCAGTTAGCAGCAACGATTGCACGTCTAGCCATTTTTATCCCCTATCCACTTTTCAATGTATTGTAAAATGAAGCCGCGAGATATTAACTAACCTGAGAAAAACTTACAAGTAATAAGTTAAATTCTCATGCATTGAAGTTAAATATCTCAGTTATCTGATGTTTATTTAGCCATAAGTAGCGAACAAAATGGTTAACTCGCTAATTTTACCGCCTCAGCAATTTCATTCGCTAAGCTAGTTACTTCATCATGATCAGGCCCTTCAACCATCACCCTGATTAATGGCTCAGTGCCTGATTTTCTTAAAAGTACTCGGCCACGGCCAGCCAATATTGCATTAACCCTGTCTACCGATGCTTGCACACTCGGTGAATTAATTGGATCCGTTTGTCCTGCAAAACGTACGTTCACTAATATTTGCGGCAACATCGTCATACCTTGGCGCAATTCAAACAGTGTTTTTTCTTGCTGGCAAACCGCCGTTAATACATTGAGCGCGGCAATAATGCCATCACCTGTAGAGGTGTGGTTTAAGTTAATAATATGACCTGAGTTTTCAGCGCCCAATTGCCAAGTTTTTTCTCTCAGCATTTCCATCACATACCTGTCGCCAACATTGCTGCGGGCAAATGGAATATCAAGCTTTTCTAGGGCAAGTTCAAGACCCATATTGCTCATTAGAGTACCAACCACACCACCTTGCAAATTACCCGATTTCAAATCATTACAAGCAATAATATAAACAGCTTCGTCACCGTCTATAACATAGCCTTTGTGATCGACCATCATTAAACGGTCGCCATCACCATCTAATGCAACCCCTAGATCCGCATTATGTTCAATAACAGCTTCGCTGATCATCTTCATTGAAGTCGCGCCACAACCATCATTAATGTTAGTGCCATTTGGTGACGTGCCAACTTCAATCACTGTTGCGCCAAGCTCACGAAAAACATTAGGAGCAATATGGTAGGTAGCGCCATGAGCACAATCAACCACTATCGTTAAGTCTTTTAATGATAATTGGCTTGGGAAATTACTTTTACAAAATTCAATATAGCGCCCAGCAGCATCTTCAACTCTTTTTGCTTTACCAAGATAAGCTGACTCTACACACCCCATAGGTTTATCTAGTTCTGCTTCAATGGCCAACTCAACAGCGTCAGGCAATTTTTGGCCATCCTGAGAGAAAAACTTGATGCCATTATCATAATAAGGGTTGTGAGAGGCGCTGATGACAATACCGGCTTCAGCGCGAAATGTTTTGGTTAAGTATGCAATACCTGGAGTAGGCATGGGCCCTAATAAGCCAATATCGATACCCGCAGCAGAAAAACCAGCTTCTAGTGCTGATTCAAGCATATACCCTGAAATTCGAGTATCTTTACCTATCAGTACTTTTTTAGTGCCTTGTGCCGCGAGTACTTTTCCTGCGGCATAACCTAATTTCATCACAAACTCCGGCGAAATTGGGTATTGACCAACTAAACCGCGTACTCCATCGGTACCAAAATATTTACGACTAGACATTACTTTTCCTTCTGTTTTTTCTTTGTAAGTCAACATATGCCTTGGTATCAACGGCCAGAGCCAAGCATGACTTACAATATTTAATTAGTGTTTAATATTTTGCAACTGCGGTTAACACTTTTATTGCATCAACTGTTTCTGCTACATCATGTACACGTATTATACTTGCCCCTTGCTGCACGGCAACAATAGCTGCAGTTAAACTACCTGCTAAACGTTGTTCTACATCACGATTTAATAAATTACCTATCATAGATTTTCGTGAAATTCCTGCAAGCAAAGGCAAATTAAGTTTTTCAAATTGGGAAAGCTCTGCCAGCATTTGATAATTATGTGCTAGCTTTTTTCCAAAGCCAAAACCAGGGTCTAAAATCAAACGCTGCTTGCTAATGCCCTGTTGCTCACAGCATTCAATGCGCTGCGTAAAAAAGGTAAGTATATCATTGATAATATCTTTATAGTGCGGGTTTTCTTGCATGGTTCTTGGCATGCCTTGCATATGCATTAGACAAATATCAACACTGCTTTGAGCAACAACCTCTAAACAGCCTTTATTTTGCAAAGCACGCACATCATTGATGATATCGGCGCCATGCAAAATAGCTTCGCTCATGACGCCAGCTTTACTGGTATCAATTGAAACGGCGATATTAAAATGGGATTTAATGGCTTTAAGTAAAGGGATAACGCGTGCTATTTCGTCTTTTTCAGTAACCTCAGCAGCGCCTGGTCGAGTAGACTCACCGCCAATATCAATAATATCAACGCCATTATCCATCATTAATTCAACTTGCCTTAACGCAGTATCAAAGGTGTTGAATTTACCGCCATCAGAAAATGAGTCTGGCGTTACATTAAGTATGCCCATCACTTTCACCTTTTCTAGGTGAGATAATGCCTTTTGCTTAATTTCTGTTTTCATTTGTATTTTAAGTAGGTTTACAGACATCGTTATAGCGTCTGCATGTAAACTAAAACAAAGCCTCGACTGCTTACTTACTGTTAAGTAAACATCGAGGCTTTACTATGAATTGATATTGCTAATTATTTAGCTGGCGTATCACTATTTGGCTCAGATAAATCAGGTGTTGTTACTGGCTCATCAACTTCAGCTTTTTCTGTTTTTTTAGCGGCACCACCTTCGCTTGAATCAGAGCTGGAATTTGAACTAGAATCACTGTCATCCCAATCAGATGGCTGTCTTACTTCTACTCTTGCCATTAAATCATCAATTTGCAACGCATCAATGGTTTCATATTTCATCAACGCATCTTTCATGGCGTGTAAAATATCCATATTATCTTTGATCATCTTCTCAGCGCGTTGATAGTTTCTATCTATTACTGCTTTGATTTCTTCATCAATAGCCTTGGCTGTTTCATCTGACATATGCAGTGATTTAGCAGAAGTGCGACCTAAGAAAACTTCACCTTCTTCTTCAGCGAAAAGCATGGGTCCCATTTTATCTGACAAGCCCCATTGTGTAACCATTTTACGAGCAATATTAGTGGCACGTTCTATGTCGTTTGAAGCACCTGTTGACACTTTGTCGCTACCATAAATAACATCTTCTGCAATACGACCACCGTAAAGTGAAGAAATGTTACTTTCTAAATGCTGCTTAGAATGGCTGAATCTGTCTTGCTCTGGTAGGTACATAGTTACACCAAGCGCTCGGCCACGAGGAATAATACTCACCTTATAAACA
>JAPHTO010000057.1 GCA_026196955.1 Colwellia sp.
AATAACTTAGCTGCTTTATACGGTGCGCCATGAAATTGATATAGCTGCGCGAGCGTCATGATCTCGCTTGATTTTGTAATATACCCTGCTTGATATGCCGCTTCCATTACTGCCACTTGCTTATCTTCTTCGCCAACTTCGCCGTACATCCCCGCAAGTTGCAACCAATATTGCGGCTTGCTGTACAAACGAACAAGCTGCTCCATCACTTTAGTAACCTGCTTAGGTTGGTTCAGCTCATAATGCGTGGCGCGTTGTAGCACTAACCAGTTTTCTTTAGGTACTTTGTTCTCTTTTTTTGCCGCTCGAATCGCATTCTCAATATGCATTAAGCTATCCACATAGCGTTTATCTTGATAATAAATTTGAGCGAACAACATTTCTTGATTAGCCGTTAACGGTTTTGCGTTAACTTTTTGCCAAGCTTTTAAATTAGCTAAAGCGCCATTATAGTCTTGCTGTTGCATAGAAAGTTGGGCGAGTGAATAACGCGTTGATAAAAGTAAGCTATCAGGAATAGCACTTTCATTGCTAATGACTTTGGTAAAATGAGCAATAGCGTTATCAATATCATCGTTGGCATAATGCATAAAACCATAAAAATTATATAACATTGCTTTCTCGTAGCCATTTAAGCTATCAAGTCTAGTTTCTACTTCCGCCAATACGCCAAAACCTGCGGTTTTATCACCGTCATCAGCAAGCTTTTGCGCTCGTGCAAGTTGAGTGTATACTCGATTACGCATTGCAGGTACTTTTTTACTGGCACGATAACTTTTATGCGCTTGTGAAGTGTTTTCTTGTTTAGCGCCCGTTTGATTATTCTCTTTAGCTATGACATGACTTGCTGACAACATTGTCATCAAACTCAGGGTTGACGCTAATAATAAGGACATTTTAACTGTCATTTTATTCTCCTCTTTCTCAATGGCTTTTAACCATCTATCTCAAAGCTAATTTTATTTTGTACGCCAGCAACAGCCATAGCGACTCCGTCAACAACCCGAGGCTTGTATTTAAATTTAACCACAGCGTCAAGTGCTGCACGGTCAAAGACCCCTTCAGGCTCAGCATGAATAACGCTAGGACTCGTTACAGCGCCTGTTTTTGTCACGGTAAATTCAACAACGACAAAACCTTCGATACCGCGAGCTTGGGCACGGCGAGGATAAACTGCAGCGACTTTAACTATGGGCAAGTAATCACCGTCATTGCTGTCTAAATTCAAACCACCTGACAACCCTGTGTCAGCTTGAATATCAGCCGCGAAGCTATTTTTGGTTGCAGTAGCATTGGGGTTACTTTGTTGCATGGGGGGCGTTGCCATTGGTGGTGGCGGCTCTTTAGACTTTGCTGGCTTTTGTACTTTGCGCTCTTTTTTTACCACCGACTCGTCTTTTTTCAGGCGGATAAAATCAAGCACATTGCCTTTTACTGGCTCTGTCATAACATCATTACCGCCAGCAATGAGTTTCTGCATGCCCCAAAGTAGTACAAAAGTCATGCTGAGTGCCATTACACCCGCAATGACATAACGAACACCACTGCGCACTATTACTCTAGCCATTGATTATTCTCCAGCGCTCACTACGCTTCTTGCGCAGCGATCGACACATCAAACACACCAGCGGCGCGCGCTGAATCCATCACTTTAATCAAGGTATCTGTGGTTGCTTTTTTATCCGCTTGAATCACTACTGTGCCTTGCGGATTTTCAGCTTTTAAACGCTCAATATTGGCTTGTACACTGCGGATATCAACTTTACGTTTGTTAATCCAAATATCGCCTTTATCACTAATGGCAACAAGAATATTAGCGCGCTCTTTTTTCACGGCAGTTGCCGCTTCAGGGCGATTAACATCAATACCGGCTTCTTTAACAAAAGATGCTGTTACGATGAAAAAAATTAATAAAATAAACACCACGTCTAACATGGGTGTCATATCAATTTCTTCTTTTTCTTCTTGCGCTTGTAGCATTTTATTTAAATGACGCATTGCTTTATTCCTACTTTATTTATTCTCAAACCCTAACCATCTTTTTGTTAGAGGCATTTTGCTTAATGTTTGGCGACTAAACTATCCGCTAAGAGCTCGGTTTCTTTCTTCGCATTTCGTTTTATCCAAGCGACTGTAAATACGCCTGACAGTGAACCAACCATACCGGCCATAGTGGGTATGGTTGCCCGTGAAACACCGGAAGCCATTGAACGAGCATTACCGCTGCCTGATATAGCCATCACATCAAATACTTCAATCATGCCAGTAACCGTGCCTAACAAACCTAACAAAGGGCAAAGCACTACAAACGACTGAATTAAAACAATATTACGATTCAATTTAGTGGCGCCGCGTGATATCAACGCCATACGAATTTGTTCGCTATTCCATGAAGTATGCTCTGCTCTACTCTCCCAGGTATTAAGTAAATGCTTTTTGACACTTTTATAACTAAGTGAAATAAACACGAAGCGCTCAAAAATCATTAACCACATAATAAAAATAACAACACCAATAACAGTTAGAACCTGCCCGCCAGTATCCATAAACTCTACGATGGCGTTGAACATTTCAGTTAAGGCAATCACGTATTATGCTCCTTGCCCTGCTAATTCTGCATTTTCAGAACGTTGAGCAATGATGCCTGTACTTTCTTGTTGTAAAATATTAATAATGTTTTTGCTGCGGCTGTTTAAGTAAGCAAATAGGAATACCATGGGAATGGCAACGACTAAGCCAAGCACTGTTGTTACTAATGCTTGAGAAATACCGCCAGCCATTAATTTGGGGTCGCCGGTGCCAAATAAGGTGATTGCTTGGAAGGTATTAATCATCCCCGTTACTGTTCCCAATAAACCAATTAACGGCGCGACCACTGATATGATTTTGATGAGAGTCAACATACTCGACAGCTTAGGTAACTCACGTAAAATGGACTCTGAAAGTTTAAGCTCAAGTGTTTCGGTATCTAAGCCTGGATTATCATCTTTTACCTGCATCACGCGCCCTAGAGGGTTGTCACTCGACGCTTTGTCTGATTTAAGTTGACGATTAACTTTTGCACCAACAGAAACCAAGTTGATAAAGCGTACTAAGGCAATCAATAAACCCACCGCGCCAATCGCTAAAATGATATAGCCCACAATGCCACCTTGATCAACACGCTCACGGGTGTCTGGTGCTTGTACTAATAAACTTAAAATTGAACCACCAGTAGGGT
>JAPHTO010000125.1 GCA_026196955.1 Colwellia sp.
GAACTCGTGACATTCACGTTGGCAACGTGATGCTCTACCAGCTGAGCTACAGCCGCTTCATAGATGCTTTTTTGCATTCATTTCGCTAAAAATGAGCGCGCATTCTAACGTACCTAATTTACTTTGACAAGCCTAAAAAGCACAGTTAAAAATTTTTATCTCTCAACGTCACTGTTGATGAAATGGTACCCGGAGACGGACTTGAACCGTCACGCTCTATGAGCGAGGGATTTTAAATCCCTTGTGTCTACCAATTCCACCACCCGGGCAAAATGGAGGCGGGTCCCGGAGTCGAACCGAGGTCCACGGATTTGCAATCCGCTGCATAGCCACTCTGCCAACCCGCCATTTTATCAACACGAGTTGAGTGATTTACAAACTTTAAATTGGAGCGGCTAACGAGACTCGAACTCGTGACATTCACGTTGGCAACGTGATGCTCTACCAGCTGAGCTACAGCCGCTTCATTAGAGCTTGTATTTCAATCGAAATAAATCTCGATTAACATCCTTATAAATAACAAAACTCTTTGCAATAACTTACTGCAAAATTTGCCTTGCTTGTTGTCTCCTTGTCAACGGAAACGCATTCTACATCGAATAAAGTTACAGTCAACTATTAAATTCTTTTTTTATTTTAACTGCTCAAAAAGCAGCTTATTTGACGTTTTTTTTGGCCTATTTCTGTTCTTAGGCTCAGATTTACCTCAAAAATATTGATAAGCGCTTAATTATTAGCTTTTAGCTCAGGCCATGCCGCTTTAAAATAATCCACTAATGTAGAAACTGTTAATACGGTGGCAATAAAATAAAAGAAGTAAGCCGCATAATTAATGACTTCATGCGGTAAATAAAAGAGTATTAACGGAATATCGTAATCAGGACGCCAAATAAGCCCCATAATGCCGAGCATTTGAGCCGCTGTTTTCACCTTACCCATGTCAGATACTGCAATAACATCTCGTTTACCACGCGAAGACATAAATTCTCGTAAGCCACTGATAAATATTTCTCTCGCAATCATGATGATAGCGGGAATGGCAACCAACCAAGTTTGATAATCTTCAACTATCATCACTAAAGCGGCCACTACCATCAATTTATCAGCAACAGGATCAATAAAAGCGCCAAATGCAGAAGATTGATTTAGCTTTCGTGCCAAATAGCCATCTAGGGCATCACTAACAGAGGCAATCCAAAAAATAGCAAAGGCACCAAAATGGCTCCAAGAAAGCGGTAAATAAAAGACCAGAATAAAAACGGGGATCAAAACGATCCGAAATAAGGTGATTTGGTTAGGTATTGTCCACATAGCCCTTTACTTTAGCATTTAGCTTCACTGCAAGTATTTTGCCGTCTAGTTTACACAAGTTCACTTGCTAGATACAATCACTTGTCATGTAAAGCATCATAAATATTTTTCGCCAATGTTTTACTAATACCCGGAACCTTCTCTAAATCAGACAATTCAGCGTTGTTAACCTCTTGCATACCGCCTAAATAAGTCAATAATGCCTGACGCTTTTTCGCTCCCACCCCTTCAATTGACTCTAATACAGATTTTTTACTTACTTTTTGACGTTTAGCTCGATGGCCAGTAATAGCAAATCGATGTGATTCATCACGTATATGCTGTACTAAATGCAATGCAGGGGACGTTGCAGGTAAGGATATTAATTGATGACTGCCGGCTAAAATAAGTGTTTCTAATCCCGGTTTTCGAGATTCACCTTTGGCAACCCCGACCAATAAAGGCGTTTTATTTAAGTTCAGCTCACTAAAAAAGTCTTCCGCTTTAGCCAGTTGACCTTTACCGCCATCAATAAAAACAATATCAGGCATTTTTTTTAATGACTCTTCATCATCAGCTTTTATTTTTCCATAACGTTTATTCAACGCAAAGGCCATTGCCGCGTAATCATCTCCTGGGGTAATACCATGAACATTATAACGACGGTAATCTGATTTTAATGGTCCTTCTTGATTAAAGACCACATTAGAGGCAACCGTTTGCTGCCCCATAGTATGACTAATATCAAAACATTCAATGCGATGAATACCATTTGCCAACTCAAACACTTCGTTTAATGCAACAAAACGTGCTTGCATAGACTCTTTATGGCTATTTCTTGTTACCAACGCTGTTTGAGCATTAGTGTTGGCTAACTTTAAATATTGCGCACGTTCAGCCCGTACTTTGTGCGAAATTTTTACATCGTGCTCGGCTTGCTTAGCAAGTAACTCTGTAAGCGTTGTATGTTGCTCTAGCGCTTCACTTACTACCACTTCTTTGGGAATATTTCCTTGGCCATTATTTGATGGCTCTTCTGATAAATAATGCTGAGCAATAAAAGCTTCAAAAATGTCATTATCAGAAGATTGTGCCGGTGCAATAGGGAAATAACTTTTACTACCTAAAATTTTATGATCACGAATACAAAGTAGATGCACGCAAACTTGAGATTTAAAGCGATATAAGCCAAGCACATCCATTTCTGCGGCAATACCGCTGACGTATTGCTGCTGCTGAACTTTTCGCAAGGTGGTAATTTGATCTCGGCACTTTGCCGCTTGTTCAAAATCAAGCGCTGCACTGGCTTGCTCCATGCGCGAGACTAACTGTTCAATAACAGCAGAGCTTTTTCCTTTTAAAAATAGTTTTGCTAGCGCAACTTGCTGCTCATATTCTTCTAGTGACACTTTTTCTACACACGGGGCTAAACAGCGCCCTAGCTGATACTGTAAACAGGGACGAGAGCGCGCTCGGTAGTAGCTATCTTCACATTGTCTGATGGGAAATATTTTTTGCATTAAACGCAAGCTTTCCCACACAGCGCCTACGGTGGGGTATGGACCAAAATAGTCACCTTTAACGCGTTTTCCGCCACGATGTAAGCCAAGTTTAGGGTGTTTATGGGCTGTGATTAATAAATAAGGATAGGATTTATCGTCGCGCAGTAAAATATTGTACTTGGGCTGGTATTTTTTGATGTAATTATTTTCAAGTATTAGCGCCTCCCCTTCGGTATGGGTGACGGTTACATCAATCGCGCAAATTTGGCTGACTAAAGCTTTAGTTTTCACTGAGCCTACATCTTTGCGAAAATAGCTGGCTAAACGCTTTTTCAATTGTTTTGCTTTACCTACATAAATAACCGTTTGTTCGTGGTTATACATGCGATATACGCCAGGTTGCTCAGTGACAGATTTGAGAAAAGCGTCACTATCAAAAGTAGACTCTTTCACATTGATATTGGATTCAGTCAAAACTACAACTTTTCTGTTTTTAACATACCATGACGAATAGCAAGGTGCGTTAACTCAACATCATTACCAACATCAAGTTTTTCAAACATACGATAACGATAGCTATTAATAGTTTTTGTGCTCAAATGAAGATGCGCTGAAATATCAGGCACTTTTTCTCCGCGAGTGATCATTAACATGATTTGTAATTCACGATCTGATAACGAGCTAAAAGGGTTTTCTTCTATTGATTTAAACTGACTCAACGCCATTTGCTGAGCAATTTGTGCAGGTAGGTAGCGTTGACCACTATTCACGGCTCTAATGGCATTGACCATTTCCTGAGGAGGTGTACCTTTGGTTAAATACCCTGCCGCACCTATTTGCATAACTTTCGTTGGAAAAGGATCTTCACTATGTACAGTGAGCACAATGATTTTAGCATCAGGCGCAAAGCGTAGTATTTTTTTACTTGCCTCTAATCCGCCCATGCCAGGCATATCCATATCCATTAAAATCACATCAGGCTCTGTTTGACGACAAAACTTTATCGCCTCTTCGCCTGTTTCACACTCATCAATAACCTGAAAGCCCTTTACTTCATTTAGTATTTTACTAATACCTGTGCGCACCAGTTCGTGATCATCAACTAATAATATGTTTATCAATGGAAATTGCTCTTATGGGAATTAATATTGTTATAGTTCATTATCTTTCAGCCAGCTGTTTAACAGGCCAATTTGACCATTTTTATAAGCTGCATAAGTTAATCGCACGGCATTACTCAATATAATGCTATCAGACCAATTGGTTTGCTCTGCGATTAACTGATAACACACTTTTGCTTCTGGCGATAAATAACCACGCATTTCTTGCTTACCACGCTCTTTTTGTCGTTCACGATAGCGTTTCTGCTTTTCAGCATTGGTCATGGCCTTTTTTTTCTTTTTAACCGTTTCGTCCATTTTTATCTCTATGGGGCTATAGTCCTCAGCAGTTAGCTACTATGTTACTCTGCCCATGCAAATTTGCAATAAGCTCTTTGAGTAAATCTAGTAAACAAAAATTGATATTTATCATAAAAACAAATTTATTTCACTGTTCAGAGTTGTTTAGTGTACAAGTGTTCGCTAAAGTAGCGGCCTAGAAATTTATCACATACTCAATTTAGGCAACTATTATGGTAATGGCATTACAAAACTCATATAACAAAGACGATTTAATCAAAGCAGGCACGGGTGAAATGTTTGGTGAAGGTAATTCACAACTTCCTAGCGACAACATGTTAATGATGGATCGCATCGTTACTATTACTGAAGACGGTGGTGAGCATGGTAAAGGCTATATCCTTGCTGAGTTAGATATTACCCCTGATTTATGGTTTTTCGATTGCCACTTTAAAGGCGACCCTGTCATGCCCGGTTGTTTAGGTTTAGATGCAATGTGGCAGCTAGTTGGCTTTTTCTTAGGTTGGTCTGGTGGCCCAGGTAAAGGGCGCGCGTTAGGTGTAGGCGAAGTTAAATTTACTGGTCAAATTCTACCTTCTGCTAAAAAAGTTACCTTTAAAATAGACATGAAACGTGTCATCAAGCGTAAATTATTTATGGGACTAGCTGATGGAAGTGTTAGTGTTGATGGCCGTGAAATTTATACTGCTAAAGATCTTAAAGTAGGTTTATTTGCTGATACCACAAGTTTTTAGTATTGGTTAATTTTTCCTAAGAGAAAATCGTTAAAAATATAAGCCCAGCATATTGCTGGGCTTATTGTTTTTCATCTCTTTTTCTTTTTCAACAGGCTTTTTAAAAATAAATCACTTAGTTGATTATTTAACTAAGCCTTGTTGCTTGTCTTCTATGGCTTCACGCCAACCACCTAACCATTGTGATTTAATTGTTGCGCTTTGGTAAGGGCAGTGTTCTTTAGAACGTCCAGATATACCTGCTTGGTAACCTCTTGTATGAGCCCTATCTTGGCGGTCTCGTTTTTGCCGCTTCATCATTAATACACGCTCCTTATTTTCTTTATATTATTATCACTTTCATATTAAAACTAGTAAAAGAAAGATAAAAAAACAATGTCAAAAAGAGATAAATTCAATGAAAATAATTAACCACTTGATTGGCTAAGATATTTAATTTAAATAAAAACTAAAAAACTTTCTACGTAAACCTAAAATAGCCAGTAATAGCCAAGTGCTACCAAAGCCTAAACTTGCCCCTTGGCGTTCAACTTTGCCTTCTTCTTCCGCTGTACATACTTCACCATCATCAGGAATAGGGTTTAAACTAATAGCGCGCACAACATCTTCTTTCAAAGGGCTACCGCTACTATCTAACATTATTTCACCTTTTGCATCACGGCGGTCTGTTTTTACGACGGCCGTTGCTGAAATCACTCCTGCATCGTTAATGCCACGGGCTTCAATGATATTATAAGTTTGACGTAAATTACATGGAATAAGCTCGTTAAGATTAGCAAAAATATCATCATTCATATCATACACAAAAGCAGCAGTTCTACGTGGATTAGAGCTACTTTCATTATGAGTTTCAATTTCACCTTCACCAACAATTAAGCCGCTATTATTAATGGCTCTAGCGGTACTGTCAGAGCCGCTAAAGAAGTCCTCTGGACTAATCATATTGACTTCTTCTTTGCTCACATTAGTATCAACATAGAAAAACTTCTCTACCCCTTTACCGTTAATAGCTCTAGTAATATGACCTACGGCAATACCCGCATTATTGATATCATAAGCACGAGAACTGCCTTTATCAGTATGGTCTCCAGTAAGATCAATTACTTCTCCATTTTTAAACACAACAGCGTAATGATAATCCCGCCTCTCACCAACAGCGGGATCTGTTACGGTTTCATCATTGAAGCCATCAGCATACCCTACGACAACGCCTTGGCTATTTACTGCTAGAGCATAGCTTGAATATGGGCGAGTATCATCAGGGTGCGGAGTGACTAATAAACCAAGCTGTTCAACAACAGGATTTCCGTTAGGATCAAGTGTCGCCTTTAATGCCATGCTATGGTAGATATCAGCACTTGACCGTAACTGTACCTCAGCAACACACGCTTCAAGAGTCATTCTACCAGGCACTATATCTGGGTCAGCACAACCACCCGTTGCCTCATTAATTGCATCATCGAAAAATTTAGAGACTTTATAACTACTAAAACCAACCGCAACGCCTTCTTCACTTACATCTAAAACCGCAGAGACACCACCCGCATGCACAGTTTCAAAAGGAACAATTTCTAATACTTGTGCACCTAAATCATAAGAAGCAAAACCACGCATTCCATGCTCTCTAACCCAAAAAGTATGCTCTACACCTTCAGCGTCAATATGGGGTTCACTGGGTAAATAAGGGGCTGTTGCGGTACCATAAGAGATACCACTATCAGTAATTCCACTAACGATATCAACAGTCGAACGGGTTAAGGTCTCGGTTCCTTCAAAGGTAACATCCCATATGTTGTAATCTGTGGTAACACCGCCAAAATTAGTCATTGGAATAGTGTCACCCACTTTTTGGTACTCTATATCAGAGCCTGTACCTGAACTTGTATCTTGAAGCCACCTAACCACCCAAGCTAAATCGTTAGCAGTAGGATTGCCTGCTCTTAACGCGTCGCTGTCTTCAATATCATTTAAACCATTAACATTTAGGTGGCGCAAAGCAACATAAATTTCAATAGCATCAAAATCATCATCATCCAGATAATCAAATTGCACAGGAAAGTTATAAAGGTTAGTGCCAGATATTGCCATATCCCCTGCACTATTTTGATGTTGTGCATAAGTATACTTAAGCTTACTTACTTCACCTTGATCAACTATTTCATAAGTAGCAGCACTAACATTGCTAATAAGACTTATACTCAAGGCACTAGTGATACCTACTGCCAGTAATGATTTTACAAATTGGTTCATTCTACTACTTAACTCTATTTTTAAGTTCAAATTGTTTATTGTTCGTCTAGCGCTTGCCATCTCGTGTAAGCAAGGTCAAGTTTCGACTCTTTTTCTGCTAGCTGGTTCAATATATTTTTTGTCTGTTCAGCATCTTGACTGAAAAAATCAGCTTGGTTTACTTGTTCTTGTAACTGCGCGATGTCATTTTCTAAGTTATCGATTAACTCTGGTAACTCAGCCAACTCTTTCGTTTCTTTATAAGAAAGCTTCTTTTTAGTGGAAGGTTTAGCAATTGGTGTCGCTTGATTATTTCCAGCTTTATTTTCTTGACTAACTTTTTTATTTGCAGCTAATTGTTGTGCTTGCCTTTTTTCTTCTTTTAAAGCGAGATAGCTATCAACATCGTCATAACCACCCACAATCTGATTTATGCTACCCGTCCCATCAAAATACAAACAGGTATTAACACAGTTATTAACAAAATCTCGATCATGGCTGACTAAAATAACTGTTCCTGCGTAATTTGCAACTACTTCTTCTAATAGTTCAAGTGTTTCTATATCTAAATCATTGGTGGGCTCATCAAGAATTAACAAATTACTGGGTCTTAAGAAGAGTCTAGCTAATAATAAGCGGTTCTTCTCGCCACCTGATAACGCTCTTACAGGAGTGCGAGCTCTTTTGGGACTAAAGAGGAAGTCTTGTAGATAACCAAGCACATGGCGAGTTTTACCATTCACCGTAACCTCTTGTTTACCTTCGCCAACAATGTCCTGCACGGTTTTATTGAGATCAAGTGCTTCTCTGTGTTGATCAAAATAAGCAACCTCTAAATTAACGCCTGAACGCATTTTACCACTAGTCGCTGCTAACTTTTCCATGATAAGTTTTATCAAAGTCGACTTACCTGTACCATTAGCACCGATTAGCGCTAACCTATCATTACGACTGATCAGTAAATTCAACTTATTAATAACAATTTTATCACCAAAAGCGACGGTTACATCTTCCGCTTCAAACACGAGTTTACCTGAACGTTCACCTTGGCTAATATTCATACTGCTTTGATTGCGTACTTCACGACGAGCCTTACGCTCAAGGCGCAGTTTTTCTAATGAGCGGACTCGGCCTTCATTACGGGTACGGCGCGCTTTAATCCCTTGGCGAATCCATACTTCTTCTTCTGCTAATTTTTTATCAAATAAAGCATTTTGCTGTATTTCAACCTGTAAATCATGCTGCTTTTGCTCGATATAAAGGTCGTAATCTCCGGGATAACTTTTAAGTTGACCACGATCAAGATCTAAAATACGCGTTGATAAGCCGCGAATAAACGCCCTATCATGACTGATAAAAATAATGGTGCCAGCAAAGTCTTTTAAGAATTTTTCTAACCACAAAACGCTTTCAATGTCTAAATGGTTCGTCGGTTCATCCAGTAATAAAATATCAGGGTTAGTGACTAATGCTTTAGCAAGTGCCAACTTACGCAGCCAACCACCGGATAAATCACTAATTTTAGCGTCAGCATTTAATGATAAAGTACTCATTACTTGCTCAATGCGTTGTTCATCTTGCCAAGCACCCGCTTGCTCTAACTCTTCTTGAACTTTTGACAGCTTATTCAGGTTTTTTTCGCTAGGATCTTCGCCAATTAAGTGAATCAAGCTATGGTAGCGGCTAATCAGATCAGCATTTTCTTTCACTCCTTGGGCAACAAAATCAAAGATGCTTAAATCAGACGACTCTGGCGGATCTTGCTCTAACATGGCCAACTGCATAGTATTAGATTTTAGGATTTGACCATCATCTAGGTTTTGTAATCCCATTAATACTTTCATTAATGTAGACTTACCTGCACCATTACGTCCCACCAAACAGATACGCTCACCCGTTTGAATGCTTAAGTCAGCCTTATCTAATATTTTTTCTTCCCCAAAAGCGAGTTCGCCATTGGCTATTCGTAATAATTCCATCAGTTTACTTAACTCTGTTTCGTTAACGCCAATACTTGCTCTGCAGTAAAAGGCCAAAATAATTTTTGATTTTCACTTGGGTTTTCATGTAATTGCTCTAACACGGGAATGTGCACGCCATAAAGCTCAACCAAAGTTTTTGTTTCGTGAGCGACGCTTTCTTGGTCAACAATATCAATTTCTTCAAATTCATCAGCGGTTAATACCGATGTGCATATTGCTAAAGCTTGCTCACATAAATGACAGCCATCGCTGCCATATAAATTGTATTTCTTCATCTTATGTCCATAACGCCAAAGTCGACGCTATTTTTTTCGAGTTATCGACCAGCTATTGTGGATATGCTTGTTACGTGCAAAGTCTTTATCGCGGGTCACGTCCGACATGGCTTGCGCCTGTAAGCCTAAGCTTTCCATCGCATCAAAGTCCATTTTAAAGTTACGCTTATTGTTGGTAAAAAATATTTCACCACCCTCAGCCAGTGAGTTTAATGCATCTGTTATCAAGGCGACATGATCACGCTGAACATCAAAACTGTCTTCCATACGCTTTGAATTGGAAAAAGTCGGCGGATCAATAAAAATCAGCTCAAATTGTTGAGTATTCTTTTTCAACCATTCTAAACAGTCGGCTTGGATAAACTGGTATTTATGACCATTAAGTTTGTTTAATGCAAAATTATCCTGCGCCCAGTTTAAATAGGTATTAGACATATCAACAGTAGTGATTGCACTTGCACCATGCAGTGCGGCTTGCACAGACACTGAGCCTGTATAAGCAAATAAGTTTAATAGATTTTTGCCCTTGGCTTTTTTGGCCACAATTTGTCTGGTTTTTCGATGATCTAAGAATAAACCGGTATCGAGATAATCCCATAAATTGATTTTAAATAACGCGCCGTGCTCATTGATAGTCATGGCCTGCTTAGACTTATCAACACGTTGATATTGATTGCTACCCTTTTGCTTAGCACGCGTTTTTAAAACGACTTTATCGGTAGGCACTTCTAACACTTTTGGCGCCCAATAAATCACTTCCTGTAAGCGTTTAGTCGCTTTATCTGCGTCAATCGTTTTTGGCGCAGCATATTCTTGGATCACCAAATAATCACCGTAGATATCAACCGCAACATTGTATTCAGGAATATCAGCATCGTAGAGACGATAACATTCAATGCTATTTGACTTTAACCACCCCTTAAGGCTCTTGCGATTTTTCTTTAAGCGGTTGGCAAAAGCACTGTCTTGCTCGGCAAAGTTAGCATTTGGATTAACCGCATCTTTTTCAAGTTGCTTCTCATCAACATTATACAGTGCTAACTGACAATCTAGCGGGCCGTTTTTAAACTTGTAACGTTTAAAACTTGATAACTTTAACATCCCCAAAAGTTCAATATTGGCCGTTAAAATAGCCACACGCCAATCGATAAACTGGGCTTTTAATTTTTGCCCTAATAACACAAAGTTTTCAACTAGCTCAGGTAACTCGCCAATACGCTCACCATAAGGAGGATTAAATAATATAGTGCCCGCTTGCCCAAAAACATTATTCATGTCATTAGTATTTTGGCACTTAAACTCAATAAAACGTTGCAAACCGGTATTTCGAGCATTTTGTTGGGCTGTTTTTAGCACGCGTGAGTCAATATCAATACCAAACACTTTTAACTTGCTATTATTCGCTTGCTCAAGCGCATCAGCTGAGCTATCAATTGCGTGCGTTAGCTGTGCTTGCCAAAGCTCATCATCATGTTTTAACCAAGCATCAAACCCCCAAGACTCACGATGAATGCTAGGCGCTTGTTTAGTAGCCATTGAAACCGCTTCAATTAAAATAGTGCCTGAGCCACACATAGGATCTACTAGGGGCTTGCTAGTATCGGCTAACCAACCAGAGCGAAGTATTAATGCTGCCGCTAAATTCTCTTTAAGTGGTGCTGCACCGGAATGTTCACGATAGCCACGTTGAAATAAACCGCGGCCTGAAAAATCTAAATAGATACTGACATTATCTCTTAATAAACGCGCTTGAAAACTTATATCAGGAGATGCTTTATCAACATTAGGTCTGTCGAAACCTTGCTCCCTAAATTGATCAACAATGGCATCTTTAATCGTTAAGCCACCAAATTGACTATTGCGAATTTCTTCACTATAACCAACAAAATCGATAGCAAAGCTTGTTTGTGAGTCAAAGTGCGCTAACCAATTAATAGTGCTAGCACTGCTAAATAGCTCATCTTTATTTTTAGCTTCACCCTCGCCTATTTTCAGCATTACGCGTGTTGCTAAACGAGTCCATAAAGAAATTTTATAACCCTGTGCTAAAGACGCGGTAAAATATACCCCTTCAGGTTTTTGTACCACCTGTTCTGCGCCAAGGTTTTTAATTTCCTCGGCGAGTAGTACCTCAATACCTGGCGAAGTTAGGGCTAAAAATTGTTGCATGGATTGTGACATGGTGTGACTCTAGAATAAACGATGGCGCGATTATAGCGAAAGTGCGACAACACATAAACAAAAGTTACCTTTAATGTGTCGAAACCGCTTATAATTACTCCATAAAGCAGAACATTTAAGCGAATGATTAAAAATTTGTAAAAAGGGCTTGCTTTATCTTGGTGCTATCCTTACTATACGCATCGTTTTCAGGGACACAGTCTTGGTAAACATTCTTGCAGTAAGAACTAAAACTACTGTAGCTTACCTCTTAGAGGTCATTCGGACGCGGGATGGAGCAGCTTAAAAGTTCAACCTCGTCGGGCTTCTCTTAATAACAGATAGCCGAAGGTCGTTGTATTTTTCAAATTCAGCTTCCGCAACCAATTCTTGCAGTAAGAATTAAA
>JAPHTO010000033.1 GCA_026196955.1 Colwellia sp.
GCCTGCCGCCAGCGTTCAATCTGAGCCATGATCAAACTCTTCAATTAAAAATCGTTTGTGCGAGATAAACTCGCTGCTCAATGAATTCTGTCGTTTCTTTTCCCTTTCAACATAAGTCAAAAGTAAAAAGAAGCATTACATATATAAGTATATATTTATTTGCGTGAACATCGTTCATTAAAGCGTTTTTTTGTTCCTCTCTCGAAAGAGTCGAACTATGTAAAAACAAGTTAATGTGAGTATCCACACAAATTGCATGATAACTAATTGTTAAAGAACACCTTCTTCAAAAGAAGGTAGAAGTAAAATCTCATTCGCTTCACTTCATACTTCAAGGCCTTGCCCGAAGCGAGATGCGCATTCTACGCGTCTGTGTTTTAATGTCAACGTTTTTTTTAAAAATATTTAAAGTTAATTTTTAAAATACTTTTTCTAATAAAAAGTAAACGTTAAGTTAGCTAATTCGAGACTAAACAAATGAGATAACTTATCAAAACGTCCACTTGGTTAAGCATTTTGCCTCAACCCCTTGGAACTGGATGCGCATTGTAGAGATCTTTTAAAAACGATCAAGCATTATTTTGATAAAAGAAACTGTTTGTTTAAAAAAAACACTAACCGAGTAATAACAGCTCTAACCGTTTAAAAATCACACTAAATCTAAATAAAATAAACCTTAATTCCTAGATGTTTTGCGCTTTTTGATTTTTTGTCAATTTTTTTTACAACTCCAAATTTAACAAAAACTGTTAATAATGCCAAAAACATCATCATTAAGAGTATTATTGGAATTTAAAACGATACTATCCACAATATAGAAATATAATTCACTACCGCTTACTTAAAAGAATTAATAACTGAAAGATTATGTAAATATTTTTTACATTTTCTTTACAAGTTGTAACTAGCAAAATTTATCCAATAATCCTTTAACCCAGTAATGACATACTTTTTAACAGCTCTATTACAAAAATATAACAAAAGGCATTATTTTTGCTTATGTTATTTGTCTCGCTATTTTTGTGAAAATTTTTTTCTAAAATATTTTATAAATGCTAGTAGCGAAGAAATAACAATAAACGGAGAGAAAAATGCAACTAAAAAGATCCATACTAGGGAGTCTTATTACATTAGCAGTAACAGCATCAGCTTCAACAAGTGTTATCGCAAATGAAATATCGATAGACCGAAGTAAACTAAATAGTACAGGCAATGCTGTACAATCCAAGCATATATCATCTAATTATATCGTGCAGTTAAAAGGTCAAACGGCAATTGCACATGCACAAGAATTAGGCGAATTGTTACCAACTAATCAATTAGTTGCTAACACTGGTAATAGATATAATGCTTCTACTCCTGCCATGGCGGCATATGCTAAAGCACTTGAAAACAAGCAAAAACAAGTTGCAGGTAGCATTGGTTCAGTAAATATTCTGCACTCTTTCAAGCATACTTATAACGGTTTTACCGCTAAATTAAATGCAAAACAAAAAGCTCAATTAGAATCTCATCCTGATGTCGTTGGCGTTTGGGAAGATAGGCTAGAGGTAATTAACACTTCAAATACACCAGAGTTTCTTGGTTTGACTGGCCCAGGTGGTCAACATACTTTGAATATTAAGGGTGAAGGCGTGATTATTGGTGTCGTTGATACTGGTATTTGGCCTGAAAATCCAAGCTTTGCAGATGATGGCTCTTACTCAGATCCTGCCGAACTAGGTTGGCAAGGTGCTTGTGAAAATGAAAATGACGAAGCCTTTGAGTGTAACAATAAACTAATTGGTGCTCGTTATTTCAATGCTAGCTTTTCCAGTGTTTATGACGTTCAGTATGCTTTAGGCGAATTTGAATCGCCTCGTGATGCCGATGGTCACGGAAGCCACACTGCAAGTACAGCTGGTGGTAACGAAGGTGTAGATGCCGTTCTATCTGGCGCACCAGCAGGTGTTGTATCAGGTATGGCTCCTCGTGCTCGTGTTGCTATGTATAAAGCTTGTTGGAACAGTGACTATGTAAGCCCTGAAGGTGCAGAAGAGCGTGGTTGTTTCTACGGTGATACTATGGCTGCGATAGATGCTGCTGTTGTTGATGGTGTTGACGTTATCAACTATTCAATTGGTGGTAGTAGAACAGACCTAACAATTCCTTCAACTGCCGCTATGTTAACAGCTGCACAAGCAGGTGTATTTGTTGCTGTATCTGCTGGTAACAGTGGTCCTGATAAAGAAACTGTCGGAACCCCAGCCCCTTGGGTAACTAGTGTAGCCGCTTCTACTTATAACGGAACATCTGTACTAGTAGGTAAGGCTCTAAGTGTTGATACGGGTTCTGAAGCTATTGCAGGAACATCACTAATGTCAATTCCAGCCGGTTTTGCGCCTGCAGCTAATGGCTTGTCAGGTGAATTAGCACTTGCAGAGCCTGTTGAGGCTTGTGACGCAGATCCACTTACTAATGGTGAAGAATTGGCTGGAAAAATAGCCTTAATTGCTCGTGGTTCATGTGCATTTACTGAAAAATTCATTAATGCCCAAAATGCTGGTGCCACTGGCGTTTTAGTTTATACCTACGATGGTGCTACGCCATTTGCAATGGGTGGCTCAGATCCTGCAGTTGCCATTCCAGGCTCTATGGTTTCATTTGAAGATGGCCAAGCATTATCAGCAAGTATTGCTGAAACAATGACATCTGTAACCTTTACAGATGACGCGTTAACAGGTGAAGCCGAAGAAGTAGGTAATACTATTGCTTCTTTCTCTTCTCGTGGTCCAAATTTAAATACTTACGATATTATCAAGCCTGATATTACCGCTCCTGGTGTTAAAATTTTAGCTGCTACAACCTCTGCACCTATGTTTGGTACTCCTGGTGAAACCTTCGCATATTTACAAGGTACATCAATGTCTAGTCCACATATTGCAGGTATGGCAGCATTGTTTAAAGAGTCAAATAGTAACTGGACTCCAGCCCAAATTAAATCTGCGATGATGACAACAGCTCGTCAAGATCTAACCAAAGAAGATGGTAGCACACCAGCTGATCCATATGACTTTGGTGCTGGTCACGTAGCTCCTGTGTCTGCAATGGATCCTGGTTTATTGTTTGATGCTGGAATTGGTGATTACCTAGCTTTCTTATGTGGTCAAGACGAAGATGCTTTCGTTGAAGCGCGTGGAACTTCTTGTGATGAACTAGCCGGTTTAGGACATAGTGAAGATGGCAGCCAATTGAACTTAGCTTCAATTGCAATTGCTGAATTACTTGAGCCAGAAACTGTCTTTAGAACTGTCACTAATGCAACGAGTGAAGCGTCAGAATATACTGCTGCTGTCGAAGCACCAGAAGGCTTTGAAGTAACAGTTGCAACTTTTGATAGTGAAGGTAACGAAACGGAAGCAAGCACATTAGATGTTGCTGCTGATGGTACAGCAAGCTTTGCACTAACATTCACTAAAACAGACGCTACTGAAGTAGATGTTTGGAAATTTGGTGCTATTACTTGGACAGATGCTGCTGGACACACAGTACGCCTTCCAATAGCAATAAAAGCTGTTCCAACGGTTAAAATTATTGTTCCTGACTCTATCTCTGGTGAAATGAGACGTGGTCGTTATCGTTTCCCTGTTAAGATGTTATACACAGGTGATACGTCAATTGATTACACAGGCCTTGTCGCTCCATTTGGCTCAGAAGGCGAAGTTGCACAAGACCCAGATGCTAACTATTCATTTAATGAACCAGGCTTAGGCTTCCACGGTTTCTTAGTGCCAGAAGGCTCTAAAGTTGCACGTTTCAGTCTACGCGATAGCTTAGTTGATGCTGAAGGTTCAGATCTTGATATCTATGTTTATCGTTGTATTGGCTGGAGCTGTTCTTTAGTCGGCCAATCATTCAACGGTGGCTCTAATGAAGATGTTATCCTAGCAGATCCAGAGCCAGCTAATGACGCAGGTGCTGGTGACTTATACGTCGTATTTGTACATGGTTATTCATTAGCAGGTGAAGAAACGACTAACTATACAATGCCGGTATGGATTGCAGACCAAGCAGATAGCTCTACTCGAGTTATCTCAAGTCGACGTGCAATTAAAGGTCGCTATAACTGGACTACCATTATGACCCGTGGCTTAGACTCTGGTGTATACATGGGTGGCGTGACTTACTACAACGATGAAGGTGAGAAAGAAGGTACTACTGTACTGGAACTTGTTAACCCTTAAGATAAATAGTAAATCACTTAAACTAATTTAGTTAAGTACTTAAAGCCACCTTCGGGTGGCTTTTTTATTACCCTTATTTTACTGGTATGTTTATAGCCTTTTCACTAAGCTATTGCCCACTTGTGCTGGTTAAAATATTCCAAGACAGCCTTACTCTGATTTATTTCTTCTTCATATAAGAAGATCACAAACTTAATAAAATATTGCTAAAACTTTTAAGTCAGCATGTTTGGCTTTGCAGTTATAGTAAATTTACTATTTACAAACCCACTCAAGGTACTGGAGTGACTATCTAAGCCCTAACATTGCCTAGCTACTTACATTCACCTTTTCTTAGCTATTATCCTGACGAAATAGAATGTTACTGTCTCTGTTTGTACTATTGATAAACTGCTCGTGTTATAAGAAGGATAAAAAATAGCTCTACAACAGTTAACCTCAAATGATGCATTAACAACCTAAGGAGATTATATTCGTCTGGCTTGTGGCTTGTTAGTGAGGCTTGTTAGTGAGGCTTGTTAGTGAGGCTTGTTAGTGAGGCTTGTTAGTGAGGCAAAAAAAAGGCCTTACCTAAGTAAAGCCTTTTCAATAGAATTAATTAAATAAATTATTTGCTTACTTTACGACGAGCAGCAAAAGCAACTAAGCCAGTTAGTAATAATATTAAAGCGCTAGGCTCTGGAACAACAGCCGCTTCGCCAAAAGATAAGTCATCCATAAACAATACGAAAGCAGGATCAGGTTGTACCCAGTTGTCAAAAATATCGATATAACCACCGAAACCAGCTTCAACAAAGCCATTCCATAAATACCAACCGTATACATCATCTAAATCAAATGCAATTGTTTGAATACCAGCATATAAGTCCATCATGTCGTATTCAGCAAAAAATTGCTCACCCATTTCATTATCCATAGGCGCTGGAGCTAACATATCAATACCAAAAAATTCAAATTCTTCCCATACTCGTACTTGACCTAGACCAAAACCGACATCTTCAGTTGTATCTAAGTTGATAGATATATGGCCAATAACACCTTCTGAATCAGAGATGATATCTTGAGTAATTAATGTAGCATTTGCCATACCTGTAAAGGCAAGCGAAAGAGTTAAAACAACGCGTAAAACTAATTTATTTAACATGTTACTTCCTATTCTATTTGTTATTAAATTTTAAACTGCAAAAAAATTGCGACAATTCTTTAAAGCAAAATTTGTTCCTATATTTTTTTTGTATTAAAAACCAAGGAGTTAACAATTAAAAAATAAAAACGCAACATGGATTTAACATATAAATTAATTTGTGTAAAAAAATACGACACTGCTCAACCAGACACAAACAGCTACAAAAACAATTAGTTATTAATGCCTATTCATCTTGTTGTTTGGAAAAGTCAGCATCATGCTTATTATCACCAACAACATGTTCTAATTTTATTTGCTTCACAGATCTAAATGTTGTCACAGGACCTGAACAAGCATAAAGCACAAAAATTCCCATTAATAACTCAGCCGGACTTGAAGCAACAATAACAAAAACAAGCACAATTAATAGCACAGCAATAAAATTAACTTTGCCTTTCCAATCAACTTCTTTAAAGCTGTTGTATCTGAAATTACTCACCATTAGCAAGCCACTAACAATGGTAATTATGCCCATAATAAAACCGTAATCATGGCCAATAAGTTGATACTCAGTACCAACCCACACAGTGCTAGCAATGACACCTGCTGCGGCTGGACTGGCAAGTCCTTGAAAATACCGCTTGTCCGCCACTCCCACCTGAGTGTTAAATCGTGCTAAACGCAAAGCAGCGGCTGCAACAAAAACAAAAGCAGCCAACCAACCAAACTTCCCTAAATCAGAAAGTGCCCAATTGTAGGCAACAATCCCGGGCGCAATGCCAAACGACACCATATCCGCCATTGAGTCATATTCAGCACCAAATTCACTTTGCGTATTGGTCATTCTTGCAACACGACCGTCTAAACCATCAAAAATCATAGCGATAAAAATAGCGATAGCTGCACTTTCAAAGTGTCCATTCATCGAAGAAACTACCGCATAAAAGCCTGAAAAAAGCCCTGCCGTTGTTAAAAGATTTGGCAGTAAATAGATCCCTTTGCTGTTCGAATTATCTAAATTTTGTTTACTTGTCATAACTTATTTGTCATAAAGGTTAAAAAACTAATTGAATATATTGCTAATTTACCATAAGTTGAATTTACAGATAAAGTACTCTTATACTTAAGTCAATAATTAGTCATAAGGAATTATTATGAATATTCGCCATTCAGCGCCGATATTTTTTTTGGTTGCTGGGATTTTAAGTACGAATGTCATAGCCAAGAACATTGCTATTTATCGATGGGTTGATGAAAATAATGTCGTTCACTTTAGTCAACATCAACCAAGAGACGACAATTATTCACAATTAACAACTATTGCTTCTTATAATGCCAAAGAAAGAGAACAACCCGAGCAGAAAAAAGCAATGCCTTCTGTTAGAGAGCAAATTGCAAGACATGAAAAAGAACAAGCTGAGATAAACGCAAAAAATAAAGAGATCACAGAAAACAACTGTAAAGCAGCACAACTGAATATGAAAATGTTGAATTCATTTAATCAAATAATGACAACTGATGCTGATGGTAAAAATAGACTCTTAAGCGATAAAGAAAAAAAAGAACAACTTGAACTCAGTAAAAAGCATACTGATCTTTACTGTAAAAAAAGCTGACCATTCAATAAATAAAGTAATCGCCAACTATTTTACATTGGCGATTACTCACATGCTTATTTAAACACTAACTCTTCATTGTCTACATCCAGTCTAATAGTTTTGCCTGCACTGTACTTTCCTGCAAGTAACTGATGTGCTAATGGGTTTTCCATTCCTTGTTGAATAGCACGCTTTAATGGCCTTGCACCAAATACTGGATCGAAGCCCGCTTTCGCAATCAATGCCAACGCTTCTTTAGCAACAACTAAGCTAAGATCTTGCTCAGCTAAACGTTCTGATAGACTTTGTATTTGTATCTCAGCAATTTTTTCTATTTGCTGTGCAGCTAACGAATGAAAAACTACCGACTCGTCAATGCGGTTAATAAATTCAGGTTTAAAGTGGCGAGACACTTCTGACATTACCTGAGCTTTCATTTGTGCGTATTGGCTATCATCACTAAATTCTTGAATGATGTCAGAGCCAATATTTGACGTCATAATAATAACAGTGTTTTTAAAATCTATCGTACGACCTTGACCGTCAGTTAATCGACCATCATCAAGAACTTGCAGTAAAATATTAAAAACATCACTGTGAGCCTTTTCGACTTCATCTAATAGTATGACTGAATAAGGTTTTCTACGCACAGCTTCAGTTAAGTATCCACCTTCTTCATACCCCACATAGCCAGGAGGCGCTCCTACTAACCGCGCAACTGAGTGCTTTTCCATAAACTCAGACATATCAATTCGAATGAGTGAATCCTCACTATCAAAAAGAAAGTAAGCTAAAGCTTTGGTTAGCTCAGTTTTACCAACGCCAGTAGGGCCTAAAAATAAGAAGGAGCCGATAGGCTGGTTTGGATCTGCCAGACCTGCTCGTGAACGTCGAATAGCGTTTGATACTGATGTTACTGCCTCACCTTGACCAATAACACGTTGATGTAATTCATCTTCCATGTGTAGCAACTTATCACGCTCTTGCTCTAACATTTTTGCAACAGGAATACCGGTAGCCCGACTTAACACATCGGCAATTTCAATATCGGTTACTTTATTTGCAAGTAAACTCATCTCTTGCATTTCGGCTTGGCTGGCTAAATCCAACTGTTTTTCAAGCTCAGGCAACTTACCATATTGCAGCTCAGACATTCGGTTTAAGTCACCGCTTCTGCGTGCCGCTTCTAAATCAATACGCGCTTGCTCTAATTCTTCTTTAATCGTTTGCGTACCATACAAAGCAGCTTTTTCTGTCGTCCAAACCTCATCCAACTCATCATATTGCAGCTGCTTCTCCTGAATTTTATCTAAAATTTCTGCTAAACGTTTTTTTGAAGCCTCATCTGAATCTTTTTCTAACGCTCTTTGCTCTAACTTTAATTGGATTAAGCGGCGTTCAAGTCTGTCTAGATCTTCTGGTTTTGAATCCATTTGCAAACGAATACTTGATGCCGCCTCATCAATCAAGTCAATAGCTTTATCAGGTAATTGTCTGTCACTTATATAGCGGTGCGATAAGGTAGCCGCAGCAACAATAGCGGGATCAGTTATATTAACTGAATGATGTAATTCATAGCGCTCTTTTAGGCCACGTAAAATAGCAACCGTATCTTCAACACTTGGCTCATCCACTAAAACTTTTTGAAAGCGACGCTCTAATGCCGCATCTTTTTCAATATATTGTCGATACTCATCTAAGGTTGTTGCGCCGACACAATGTAAATCTCCTCGAGCAAGCGCAGGCTTTAACATATTGCCAGCGTCCATGGCACCGTCTGTTTTCCCAGCGCCGACCATAGTATGAAGCTCATCAATAAATAAAATCACTTGCCCTTCTTCTTGTGCAAGCTCATTTAATACGGCTTTTAAACGCTCTTCAAACTCACCTCGATATTTTGCCCCTGCAACTAACGCTCCCATATCTAATGACAAAACGCGCTTGTTTTTTAGCCCTTCAGGCACTTCATGATCAACAATACGTTGTGCTAACCCCTCAACAATGGCGGTTTTACCTACACCGGGCTGACCAATTAATACAGGGTTATTTTTAGTGCGGCGTTGTAAAACTTGCAAGGTTCGACGAATTTCATCATCACGGCCAATCACAGGATCTAACTTGCCCTGCTCAGCTCGCTCAGTTAAATCAACAGTAAATTTTTGCAGCGCTTGACGAACGTCTTCTGCGTTTTGTTCATCCACTTTTTGTCCACCTCGAATATGTTCAATGGCGGCCTTAATACGCTCTTCATTAGCACCAAGTGAGGCAAGGATTTTACCCAATAGCCCTTTATCTTCTATAGCGGCTAATAAGAACATTTCCGACGAGATATATTTATCTGACATTTTCTGTGCATGCTTATCACACAAATTAAGCAGCCTGCCTAACGCACCAGACAATTGCACATCACCGTCATGATCTTGTATTTGTGCTAATGATGTTAATGCTTGCTCAATTTTTACGCGAAGCGTATGAACATCGATTCCTGCACTTTTAAGCAAGGGAATAATCGAATTTCCATTTTGATTAAGCAAAGCCAACATTAAATGAACCGGCTCTATAAATTGATGGTCTCGCCCCACAGCCAAAGACTGTGCATCGGCAATTGATTCTTGAAAGGATTGAGTAAATCGGTCTAAACGCATAAATAATCTCCTGCCATATTACTGGTCTTATGAATTAGTTACTTATAACATTAGGTCTATTAAGGTATTTTTCAACAGAGATATAGCTATTGATTTGATTTATCACAAATAAAGTCTATTAAGTGATAACCTTACCTTATGCAAATCAAGCTTGCCATTCGTCCTGTTTTGTTATTTTTTCGATAAGAATAATATTTATCGGGGCTTGAAAAAGTACATGCTGATAACGCGCTAATACTCTCAACCCCCAATGATGCTAATTGTATTTGGGCAATACAGTGTAAATTAGCTAAATATTTGTCTGATGTTTGCTTAGAGAAAGCCTTTGAAAACAAAACATTTTGATTAGTAAAAGCTTCCCGTACTTCCTGGCCTACTTCAAAAGCCGTTTCACCAATACAAGGGCCTAACCATGCGCATAGCTCACTTGGCGTTGTATCCATTGTATTGATAGTTTCATCAATAATATTTGCCGCTAGAGAACGCCAACCACCATGAATTACGGCAACTTCATCTCCTTGTTTTGAAGATAATAGAATAGGTAAACAATCTGCTGTCATCACCGCAAGGCAAATATTTCTTTCTTGAGTAATTGCAGCATCTGCTGTTAATGGCTGTGAGTTAACTTCAGTAATTGTAACGACGTCATTTCCATGAACCTGATCAAGCCATTGAATCTTACAGTCACTTGGTAACAGTTCTTGTAAAGACTGGCGATTTTTAACGACTTGCTCAGGAACATCACCGACATGAAGCCCCAAGTTAAAACCTTGATACGGGGAGCTAGCATCGTAAGATGAATTAAAGGGTGAAAGCCGACTTGTTTGTATAGCTAATATTTTATTATCTATACTTTGAGCCGTTTCCTTTGACTCTTGAAGAGCTGAAAAAGCAACAAATTCAATGGCTGAATTTGTTGCTAATGGGTGACGGTTAGCTACTTTAGTATTCTTCTTGGGCATTTAGCTTAGTATCTTGTTGTAACACTTCAACTAATTCGACAAAATCTTCAGGTAAATCCGCATGCCAAGTCATTAACTCACCAGTAATAGGATGATATAAAGAGAGCATAGCTGCGTGCAATGCTTGGCGTTTAAAAGCACGCAGTGTAGTCAATAATGCTGGCGTTGCGTTTTTAGGAGGCCTAGGTCTACCACCATATACAGGATCGCCAACTAGAGGGTGAGTAATATGTGCCATATGCACGCGAATTTGATGCGTACGTCCCGTCTCAAGACGTAAACGTAAACGTGTATGCAAGCGGTACTTTTCTAAGACTCGATAATGTGTCACCGATGGCCTACCAGAGAATGTAACCGCCATATGAGTGCGCTTAGTTGCATGTCGCCCAATAGGCTCATCAACCACTCCCCCTGCGGTCATTAAACCATTAGCAACCGCTTCATATTCACGAGTGATTTCTCGTAACTGTAATGCTTCAACTAAATTGGTTTGTGCTGCAATTGTTTTTGCGACTACCATCAAGCCCGTCGTATCTTTATCAAGACGATGAACAATACCTGCTCTTGGCACAACATCCAGCTCAGGGCAATGGTGTAAAAGTGCATTTAAAACGGTGCCATCTGGATTACCTGCACCGGGGTGTACTACAAGTCCAGCAGGTTTGTTAATTACTAAAATATCATCATCTTCATAAACAATATCTAATGCGATATCTTGCGCTTCAAAACGTTGCTCAGCTTCAACTTCGGCGTTGATTGTAATTATTTCTCCGCCATACATTTTTTCACGGGCGCGGGTTAAAACCTCGCCATTAACAGTCACGCTACCTGCTAAAATCCAATCTTTTAACCGAGAACGGGAATAATCTGGAAACATTTGCGCAATTGCTTGGTCTAAGCGTTTACCTAAACATGATTCAGGAACAGTATCTTTATGTTGAATTATTTCAGCCATTAAACTCTCTTTCAATTTTTAACATTGTGCAAGTCATTGTGCTAGCGAAAGTGCTAGGTTAGAATGCTTATCGTCATTGTTGCACCAAGTATATGAGTTCATTTTACCCTTTTTATGAGGGGCTTTCATACTTATTTAATTTCAAATATCGTATATATATAGGCTTAACTGCAAATTCTATGGAAAAATTAACAATAAAAATATTATTCACAGCACTAGCATTAATGTTGGCCGGTTGCTCTTCTTCTGAGGCCGAGCTAGATAAAGTTCCTGATAAATCAGCACAAGCTTTATTTGTCGATGCTAGGGCATCACTTGATAATGGCTTGTACCAAAAAGCGATCCAAATTTTAAGTGCTATTGACTCCCGCTTCCCATTCGGACCAATATCACACCAAGTGCAACTAGATTTAATCTATGCCTACTATAAAGTGGGAGATTCTGCTCAGGGTATCGCTTTAACTGATCGATTTTTACGTCTCAACCCTAACAATCCTAACATTGATTATGTTTACTACATGCGAGCATTAATTAATTTATCGACGGAAGAAAATTTATTTCAGGATATGGCTGGAATAGATAGATCAGACAGAGATCCAACTGCTTCACGTGATGCTTTCAATGATTTTAAGCGTATTATCACTGACTACCCTGACAGCAAATATGCTGCAGATTCACGCCAGCGTATGATTGCAATAAAGTCTCGGTTAGCAAAATATGAAGTTTCTGTCGCTCGATTTTATTTAAAGCGAGAGGCTTATGCTTCCGCCGCGAATAGAGGGCGTTATATCGTTGAATATTTTGCGCCAAGCCCTGAAGTTGAGCCCGCATTAGAAATAATGATTGAGTGTTATGACAAGCTTGGTCTAACTGACCTAAAGAAGAATGCTTTGCAAGTATTAGCCGCTAATTATCCTAATAATTCATTAGTAAGATAAAAGTTATCGCTAGGAAGAGTTTTAAGTAGCGAGTGTCGAATCTATCGCCTCGCTACTTGTAATTTTTATAATGCTTCTTGGTTTTCTTCCGCTGTTCTTATCCGTATAACACGTTCAACATCGGTAATAAAAATTTTACCATCACCAATTTTTCCTGTTTGTGCCGTTTCAAGAATAGCACTGACACAACGATCAACATCTTCTTTGGCAATCACTATTTCTAACTTCACTTTTGGCAAAAAATCAACCATATATTCCGCACCACGATAAAGTTCAGTATGACCTTTTTGTCGTCCGAAACCTTTAACTTCAGAAACTGTCATACCAGTAATACCAATTTCCCCTAATGCTTCACGTACATCATCCATTTTAAAAGGTTTAATGATCGCTTCTATTTTTTTCATCATATTTCTCTGTTTAAGCTTGAATTAACATCATTACAGCGTGTTTAGCGTCAATTATCAATATCCAGCACGGCTTTTATTTTGCTAAACTAGGGTTTTAATAATATTTTCACCTTAGGAAGCTTTATGGATCAGCAAACAATCATTGATGAAATGAAAGTTTTACCTGAAATTGACATTCAATTTGAAATACGCCGCCGAGTAGATTTTATCAAACAAACACTAAAACAGTCTGGCTTGCACAATTTAGTGCTTGGTATTAGTGGCGGTGTTGATTCATCAACTTGTGGTCGCCTAGCGCAACTTGCTATCGACGAATTAAATAGCGAACAAGAGGCTAATGCTGCCAAAAAATTTCAATTTATTGCCGTGCGTTTACCTTTTGGTGTACAAGCTGATGAGGCGGATGCCCAGCAGGCTGTTAATTTTATCCAACCAAGTCACTGTGTTACCACAAATGTACTTGATGGTGTAAATGGACTTCATAAAGAGGTTGTAGCAGCGCTTACTGATGCCAAACTAGATTCTGTATCAGAAGAGCAAGTCGACTTCTCTAAAGGCAATGTTAAAGCTCGCGCACGTATGATTTCTCAATACCATATTGCTGGCATTTTAGGTGGCTTAGTTTTAGGCACGGATCATAGCGCAGAAAACATTACCGGTTTTTTCACAAAATGGGGTGATGGTGCCTGTGATTTAGCGCCGCTGTTTGGGCTATCAAAACGACAAGTTAGGATGTTAGCAAAGGCATTAGGCGCTCCAGCAATTTTAGTAGAAAAAGCCCCAACAGCTGATTTAGAGTGTTTAGATCCAGGAAAAACCGACGAAGATGCGCTGGGGATTAGTTATGAACAACTGGATGATTTTCTTGAGGGTAAAACTGTTAGCGAGGAAGTGAAAACTCACATCATTAATATCTATTCAAAAACTCAACATAAACGCCAACCAATCCCCACCATTTACGATTAAACTTCAACCTGCACAAAACTCTCTCTAGGAAGCTGACTTCTGTCAGTTTCTTATGAGAAATGTATAGCACCAATCCTAAGCAATCCAATCAAAGCATTAAAAATATTATTAATCATTTGTAATTAACTTAGCTTTTCTAACGGCAAGTTAGCAAAATCCATTTTTATTAACTATACCTAAATGACAAGGACGTTTAATAAAATGGAATTTTTATGCTTACAATCACACCCACTAGTGTGAGGGCATTTACCCTCATTGAATTAATGATTTCAATCTCTATCACTGCAATCCTAGCTGCAATCGCCATTCCTAATTACAGTGACTTTATTGTTCAGATGCGTGTTGATAACGAAATATCCCAATTACACCGTATGCTGCTTATCACTAGAAATGCTGCGATTAATAGTGGACTCCCTACAACTCTATGTCCATTGAATGAGCAACAGCAGTGCAATAGTCAATGGCAAGAAGAACTAAGCGTATTTATCGATCTAAATGATAATCAGAGGTATGATCCCCAAAGCGGAGAAAAACTGCTTAGAGTAAAAAGTCCAATCATGCAGAAAGATAAATTGCAATACGGAATAGGTAGAACACGGATCAAGTTTGCACCAACAGGAAGAACAATAGGTTGGGGTAGTAATGGAACTTTTCGATATTGCCCCAACGATCATCAACAAGCCTCTAGAGCCATTAGAGTTGCCACCTCAGGCCGATTTTATTTGAGTACCGATAGTGATAATGATGGTAAAGATGAGTTGCGCAACAACAGCGAAATACGCTGTAGGGTTTAGTATATAAACTAGCCAAATAAGCTGTTTACTGGTATAAATAATGGTACATATAAGTAATGTGCGTAAGTTGCACAAGGTTGTCTTATGTCTCGAATTTTTTTAGCTAAATTTAAGCATCCCCAGCAAGGCATCACCATTATTGAATTAATGGTATCTATTGCAGTTTTAGGTATTATCACCGCCATTGCCATGCCTAGCCTCAATCAATTCTTAGCGGGTATGCGTGTTGACAATGAAATTTCTCAGCTGCATCGTTTAATTTTATCCACCAGAAATACTGCGGTCAGCAAGGAACTAAATGTAACTTTGTGTCCATTAGATAATACGAACACTTGTAGCAATAATTGGGATCAAGAGCTTAGTGTATTTATAGATATAGATGGAGATAATATATATGAACCAGCAACGAATGAAATATTAATAAAAGTTAAGCAAGGAATCAGAGCAAATGACACTTTAACTTATGCTGGTTTTAATCGTATTACCTTTGCGCCAACAGGACAACTAACAGCTGCCTTAAATAGCACCTTTATTTATTGTCCTCAAGATAATGATGATTTAGCCCGTGCCATATACATTAGTGCTTCAGGTCGCGCTTATCAAAGTTCAGACATAGACAGTGATGGAACTGAAGAAGATAGAAATGGCAATCCAATAGTCTGTCCCTAGCATTTAATAGGGTATATTTAAGAATAATTGTTTAGCTCTTGCCCCTTTAAACTTTTCATTTAGTGGCACACATTCTTTCACCTTATAAATTGCGCGAGGAGGCTCCCCCTCTTCCAATTTTACTTTTTTCTTTAATAGAATATGAGTAAGTTTTTTAAGGCTTTTATATGGTGTATTGGTAAATTGAATAGTTTCACCCCCACCGATAAGCTCAACATGACACTTCATCTCTATATCCACAATTTCAACTTTCTTTGCTTTACTCTTACTACTAACACTAGCATTAGCATGTGCTTCAACATGAGTAATTAATGTTAAGCAACATACTGTTAATATTAACGGGGAAAATAAGTTTACTTTTCTAAAGGATTTGAATTTAGTCTTCATATCATTGTCTCCAACATGCTGCAGGCAATTTTTGCCCTGCTTCGTTAACGGTCAAAGCGGTACATCCTGCATCACTTGTTTGAGCGCCTTGCGCAGTAGCAGTTAAAATAAAAGTCGAACCACCATTCGCTATGGTGGCATCGATGCTGTAATTATTGTATTCAGTAATGTGAGGGTCATTAGCCATACCTAAATCTGTCATATTAGTAGTATACGAACGACGATCAATAAATGTTTCCTCTTGTAAATTAGCAAGACGCAACAACTCTCGTTGTCCTTCAGCCCGATTTGAGGTCAAGACGAAACTAGTGTATGAGGGGTAAGCAACGGCAGCCAAAATGCCAACAATGGCAACAGCTATCAGCAACTCAATTAAACTAAAACCTGTATTCATATTTAACTTCATTGGCATTATAGTTTTTTCACCCATAGCATTCACTTTCCTTAAAAATTACTCTCTGATATATAAATATGTACGCATTGTTTCAACTTTTACCCCTGAGCAATTTTGTGTTGCATCACATAAAACTATGACGTCAGGAGCAATAATTGCGAAATCTTTCGGTGGCGGATCATTAGGATCAACTGGTGGCTCTCCCGGTCTTGGAATATATGGCACGGTGATAAATGTAGGATCACCTGGTGGGTTGTAGCCTATAAATACTTTCCGCCAATCATAAATAGTGGTACCAAAAGATAAGTCAACCGCATACAAGCTAGCAGCACCCTCAAGTAAGGTACAATCATCAACATCTTCAGTTGATGCGGGGGTAAAAGAATTAAAATATACAACACCTGCAACTACAGCGCCCTTAGCCATACTTTTCTCACCTGTACCAGCAAAAGTAATATACCATCCTGACTTTTCAGTGGCATCAAGTAAATGATTCAACTGTTCAGTGGTTAAATCCGCTGTATTTTCAGGTAAGTCTTGTAATGGGTTATCGGTATAGTCCTTTAAATCACCAATAACAATAGCTGCAGGAACATCAACGCCAACCATTGATTTCGTCATGATATTCTTATCTTTTATCATGAAGAACTTATCATCAGTATCAATTCCAATAGGATTGGTTCGATCACCACTACCCAGTAAAACAGCGTCAAAGGGTATATCAAATTGATCTATAGTGAATTCCCCCGTTTCATCACCATTTTCATCTAAAACTTCAGTTCTTACTGTTTGAGTAATTGATGCCCTAGCAATAACTGGTTGACTAAAAAAACGCCTATCCGTTAAGTTAGTATTACCACCTAAACTAGCCAGCTTCACTGCTGTCCAAGGATAAGTAGCACTATTAGGGTTATTTCCTGGCATATCAACTCGCCATACATTTCCGCCAGTATCACCAGCATATAATCTGTCAACTAAGCCATCAGAGTCACTGTCAAGCGTAGCTATTCGAGACGGTATACTATCCACACCTGAAAAATAAGTGTTAGTTCCACTTTGCGCGCCTGGCGTTAAACTCCACTTTAAGGTGCCTGTTTCTGCGTCTATCATGAAGATACCACGACCAGTAAGGTCATCAGCTCCAACACCCGCGTTATCCTTTATGGTTGAATACCCAGCACCAATAAAAAGTACAGGTTTTGGCGTACCATTGCTAACATTAATAGCAGAGTAGCCAACTTTAGCTTGTGACCAAGATTGTGCCATTTCACTGTAACCTTCACTATTACTGTCAATATGCCACATCAGTCTAGGACTATCTGGTGTTGTTACATCAATAGCATAATAAGATGATCCACCTCGACGCAAACCAATAAAAATCCAGGCTTTATCACCGTCAGCACTATTAACAGAACCATCGCCATTAGTATCTAAAATATAGGCCGTGGCTGAACCATCGAAACCATAAACCTTATCTGAAGAAGAAAAGTTATCTCGCAACTCTGTAATTTTAGAAAAAAACTCTACAGGCATAAAAGACCAAGTTTCATCAACCGTAGCGCCATTATCATCAAACATATGCAGAAATCCCGCATTAGTTCCAACGATGATACGCACATCTTGATCTGCTTTATTACCACCATAATTGATGACTAAAGGTTTAGAATGTAATGGGTCACCAAAAACATCGTAACGAATATCAGTAATACTGCCATCCCCATCTTCATCATCAACATCTATACCTAAATTCCAGTCAAAATAGGTTTGTGCATCATCAACATCAATACCAAGTTTATCTGCAAAATCTTGCTCATTACCGTTCAAAGCTGCATTATTCAACAAGGCTAAACTACCATTAACACCAATATTGCTATAGATAACACGGTTAGCCTTATTACGTAGCATTTCAGCAATACCACCTTCTTGGACTTCATCACCATCAGCTGCGCCAGTAGACCAAAAGGTTTTGGCTTCAGCCTTGATATTACCATCCTCGGAAATAGCAAGTGCATCATCTCGGTCAACTAAACCATCAGTAGTTACTTGCAGTTTTTTTAAATTACCTTGCCAACGAGGACCTCTATCAGGCAAAAACATTGCATAATAAACAGCATCAAGTGTTTCTGTGCGGTCAAAATTATTAGAAGCTACTGAAGGTGAAGTAAAACTTCCATTCACTTCTAAAATTTCAATGAGAGCCGACTGCAACGATGAAAGTAATTTACTTGGATCTTCAGCATCATAATACTGCCCCCCTCCCAAGTCGGCCGCTTCGATTAGTAATGGCGCAGCAGCTTGAGCACCTGAGCTAAACCCTATGGTATATAAAATAGCATGCTGTTCACCATCTACATTGGCATTGATGTCATTGCTATTCATCCAACCAGCTAAAGCGGGTAAATAATTACCATTAAATTTCGGGGTGATACCTGGTAGATTAGAGATATAATCATCTGCGGCTTGGTCTCTTGTTGGCACACCATCAGTTATCATAATCACATAAACATCATTAGCACATCCTGTAAAAGGAGTAATATAAGTACCTTGATTTTCTATCGAGGTGTCTCTTGGCGGTGTATTACCTCGGTATGCATTTCCACGGTTAGAATCATTATCTCCAAAATCTACCGACAAACCGCCAAAATAACGTCTTGCTTCATATAAGGTTTCACATAAAGGTGTATTAGTTTCACCATCAACATCATCTTGAATAATATCAACTAGTTCCTGCCTAGCTGCTAAGTCCATATTTTGAATACCAAAAACTACACGTCCACCATCACGAACATACTCACCTTGGTAATTATGGTTAAATATTTGCAACCCAAAATCTACGCCAGGGGCTGACTCAATTAAATTTGTTATGGTATTTTTAGCTATCGTTAAGCGACTTTCATTAATAGCCCCTATATCGCCTATATTCGCTTGTGCCCAACGTAAATAATTATCAGTATATAGGGTAACAACTTCTCCTGAACCTAAGTTAGTATTAGAATTTGCAGCACTAGCAGTATAATAGTCTGGATTTTGTTTAGTCCCCTCACCATCAACAGGGTAACCATCAGGCAATGGAATAATATTCCCTCCTTGCCCCTCAACACCTGCATTATCTGGATTTTCAAGCAAAACATCATCTAAACAATCAATGACTTCGATATTTGCACCATTATTTTCAGGTATCTCTTGCCAACTGCCCGAGTTCCCTTGAAAACGGTATTCGCGAATATACCCCGTATAAAAACCAACAGAATCAAGCTTTTCTCTTGCAGTAGCACAACTGTTAATTGTATCTAAAAATCGGCGCTGCTCGTTTGGGCTATCAGGCACGAGTAAGGAGTTATCAACACCAGCTCCTTTAGTAAAATAAATAAATTTATCTGATAATGAATTAAAACCACCAACAGCGGGGTAAATTTCATTAGGATCATAAGGAGCTTTAATCTCTTCAGTAGTATTCATACTACCAGAATTATCAAATATTATAAGTACTTGCGGCTTACCACCAGCATTTTGTGCAGAATTACCAACATATAACTCAATATCTTCAGCACGGCTAATACTTGACAGTATTAGCAGACTTGTTAATAGTAACTTTTTCATGTTAACCCCCAATATTCAAGAGTTGCTGTGCGACACCAGCATTGACCTGAACATTACTTGTATTAGAGCGACCGTATAATTTATTTGCTTGAACTCTTAGAACATTACATTTAAATACTGCTGTAGAAGATGCTAATTTTGAATGGGGGCAATCAACAACTAAACTATTAGTATTTACCGTGGTGATATTGGCTGTGGTGTTTGGTGATGTAACCACAGCATTCATTGAAATAGGAAATTGCGAAGCGGTAAAAGCGTTAGTATTTCCCTGTATTTGAGCGTAAACAACTTCATCTATCGAGCTTATCGCTTCCTGAACAGCATTAACCTTAACCTGACTACTACCTGACATTTTCATATCTGAACTTGTATTTAACATTAGTGCAGAAGCTACCGCCGTTAAAGCAACCAAAAAGACTAATGAAACTATCAGCACCACACCTTGTTGCAATTTCTTTGTTTGAGGTAAATTGTTAATTTTTATGGCCATGTATCAACCCTCGCGTTATATAGCGTTACTGTAGTGGTAAAAAGTAATCGACGATAATTATCATTCACAACAACAGGTAAATCACCTAATTGATAGGTATTTGTATTGGTATAGTTGTTATCAGGTAAAATATCACGTGCTAACACATAAATTTTTACCGCTAAAATATTACTATTATTCTTATTCCAGAAAGCTTGAGTCATATTGTTCGCTGAAATAAAAGCATCAACATCGCCATCATCATCGGCATCAACCCCATACATAAAACGTATTACCTCTATACCATCAACCAAAGGGCTAAAGGACATACCATTATTTACAGAGAGTACTCCTTGCATTAATACGGGTACTGTCGCTGCACCCTGTGCCTCATTGCGAATATAATAAACATGATGTTGATATTCCCAAACTCGACCATTACTCACAAAAGGAGGTGCAGCAGCACCAACACCAGAAAACAAAGTTCCTGTGGTGGTGTTGGTATTCAAAAAATACTGGGTAACATCAGTCGCCCCCACAATAGGAATTGATAGTACTCGCTTTAACTGTAATATATCAGAACCCACGCTAGCATCAGCTATGCACCCCATTGCATTGGTATTAGCAGCCGTCATCCCCCATATGCTACGAAAATAACCTACGGCTTGAGGAAATGAAGCATTGTTTATACCTTGGCCAACACAATCCGGCCCAGCAATAACGGGAATAGCACTTAAGCTATTTGCTGTAAGCTGACTAGGCATATCTCCCCAAAAGCCTTCACGTAATAAGTCATCCGTTAGTACACTGAGAACAAAGCGACCATTTTCTTGTAAAGTCCCAGCACTACTGGTTTCTGAACTAGTAGTTTTCAAGCCAACAAAAATACTCAGTACACCAGCAAATAGCACTAAACCAACAGCCAATGAAATAAACAACTCTAATAAGGTAAAGCCTTTCTGATAATTATTCATACTCACCCTAAACATAGTCTTTAAAAAATAAACGCCTGAATATGCACTTGTCTTCGCTGATCATTCGCTGTACCACAAGTAGTGTTTGTGGCAAAGTTTGCATCATTAGCCGCACCATCTTGCGTTCTAGTTCGTCCTTGCCAACTCACAGTAATAGTCACGGCATTATTACTCTCGGTGATACAACCAATAGCATTAATTAAACCACCAACATTTTGCCCATCAGCTGTAGTATCAGCCCCTCGAAGAGATTGTGTCCATTGATATAAATCATTAGCTACCATTTGCGCTGATGTACACAATGCTCCTGGTGTATTACAAGCAGGTACAGGAGGGTCACCTGGGTCAGTACCACCATAAGTACCTACATAAGTAGGTAAAATAGCAGTGATAGGATTAGCATCATTACTTCGCATTTTTTCTATAATATCTTGCGCTAAACTTGAAGCTATTGAGCGCTGCATGGCATCAAAACTACCTTTTTTTGCAGTGGCTTGCATAGCAACCGCACCTAAAATACCGGTAACCATAATAACCAAAGCAATGAGCACTTCAATAAAAGTCATGCCTTGCGCTTTTTTTGAGTAATTGTTGATTCGCTTCATAATGATTATTTACCTTGAGTTATAGACTTGCGCAAAGCTAGTAGGCATAAGTTCAAATTTAAATGATGAACTGCTTGTAGTAGACAAGGCTGAACAAAATTATCAATAAGCAAACCTGAAGCTAGCTTAAAAGATAAGTAAATTTTTAGGGGGGCATTTGTAGAAAAAACTTTTATTGTGCTCATTTTTCGGGCGACACAATAACACCACAATAAACTATTTTTAAACGTAAAGAAAGGCGGAGTCAATTTTGCTTTCGCTTTAGACCCTAAAAAAAAACCATATGTGTTAAATATCACAGACGTGAACTGCATTAACCCATACCTTCTTTCTGTCCATAAGAATGTCCGTAAACTGCTCCCTGTATCTGAACTATGCACGCTTAGCTAATTAGTACAAAGCGCTCATATTCTCTTAAATAACATCAATGGGTAACAAAATTCACTAACTTAATTAATGTTTCTAACGGTAAAAGAACATAGAAACTAAAGATAACTAAAATAGCAAAGATATAAAAGAACAGCTACCACAAAAGCTACTTATTAAGACTATGTGCAATACGAATAATAAATTAACTTATAAACTGCATTTCCTGACTATAGTTTAAACTTATAGCTTCCAAGATAAAGTTTCCACTTCGACGACTAAAACAACAATCAAAGCGATTAAAATATAGACAACTTAAGACTAGCGTAATTCTGCTGGTACTGCAAATACAATGTTTTCTTCTCGGCCTGGGTACTCGTTAACCTCATGACCTCCCAAGGTTTTTAACGCTTCAATAACTTGTTTTACTAGAATGGCTGGCGCTGAAGCTCCTGCTGTAACACCAATTTTATTAACATTTTCGAGCCAAGAAGTTTCAATATCTTCTGCGGTATCAATAAGGTATGAAGTGGTGCCTATTTTCTCTGATACTTCCCTCAACCTATTTGAATTAGAGCTATTTTTCGCGCCAACCACTAATAATAAATCGACTTGGCTTGCTATTGCGCGGACAGCATCTTGACGATTTTGCGTTGCATAGCAAATATCATCTTTGCGAGGCCCTTCAATTAACGGAAACTTAGCTTGCAGTGCATCAATAACATCTGAAGTATCATCGACGGATAAGGTTGTTTGACTGCAAAAGTAGAGTTTGTCAGGGTTTTTAACTTCAAGTTTTGCAACATCTTCAGCTGATTCAACCAAGTAAATACCAGCAGATTCACTATCATACTGGCCCATAGTGCCTTCAACTTCGGGGTGTCCCGCATGACCAATTAATACACATTCAACGTTTTTTCTACTAACGCGAGCAACTTCCATATGCACTTTAGTAACTAATGGACAAGTAGCATCAAATACTTTCAAGTCACGCTTTTTAGCGTCATTGCGTACTACTTTTGACACACCATGAGCACTGAAAATAACGGTACTGTCATCAGGTACTTCATCAAGCTCTTCAACAAAAATGGCACCACGACTTTTCAAGCCATCAACAACAAACTTATTATGTACCACTTCATGACGAACATAGATAGGCGCACCAAATAAGTCTAGAGCGCGATCAACAATGCTAATGGCTCTATCAACACCAGCACAAAATCCACGTGGGTTAGCTAAAATAATTTCCATAAAGTTCTCTGTAGGCTGCTCTTTAAGCCAAAGTTACAAGTAAGGCGCTTTTTAAGCGGCCTGTATTTATAGTATTTCAATCAAATCAATAACAAAAGTTACTGGTTGGCCTGCTAAAGGGTGATTAAAGTCAATAGTTACTGAGTTACCATTAACTTCTTTGATCATACCGGGAAGCTCTCCGCCAGGTTGAGAAAAAGTAATGATATTCCCCACTTTTGCAGGTACTTCAGCAGAAAACTTATCAATATCCATATAATGGATATTATCTGGATTCGACTCACCAAAAGCATCTACTGCATCAAGCGTAAATTCTTTACTTTCACCAGTAGCCATACCTAGCAGCTTTGATTCAAAGGCAGCTGAAATACTTTGATCACCCATAATTATTTTAGCAGGCTTATTATTTACTTTAGTACTATCGGCAGCAGAGCCATCACTTAATTTCATGGTGATATGCACTAAAATACTTGAGTCAGCTTGAATGGTTTTATCAATTGTCATTTTATCTCTCGCGGCTAAACCGCTCCTATTCTTTGTCGTCCGAATTTTGTTGGAATGATTCTAATATCATTAAAGCGGCACCAATAAAAATCATTGAATCAGCAACATTAAAGGCTGGAAAGTGATTACCTGACCAATGAAAATCTAAGAAATCAATTACATAACCAAACAAGGCCCTATCAATTAAATTGCCCATTGCACCACTTAGCATTAAAGCAAATGCAATACTTAACAAAGTATCGGATTTAGGTGTTTTTGCTAGCCACACAATAAAAACGACACTGGCGATAGCGGCAATCGCGGTAAAAAACCAGCGTTGCCATCCTCCTTGATCTGCTAAAAAGCTAAAGGCAGCACCAAGGTTATGTACATACGTTAGACTAAAAATAGGCAATACATTCACTGATTCATATAAATCAAATGAACCAGCAACCCAATGTTTAGTGACTTGATCTACTATCAAACAAATTAGCGTTAACCAAAGCCAACGCAAACCTGTTTCGGTAAAAAGCTTAGGCATATTTTCTTTGCTCACCTTCACCATCAACATTCGTCACACAACGACTACATAATTCAGGATGAGCATCATTGCTACCGACATCTTCAGTAACATGCCAACAGCGATCACATTTAGTACCTGTCGCTGCTGAAACGGCTAACCATAAGCCTTCAACTTCTGTTGAATCAACACCTTCTGGCACTTTGCTAGCATCTGCTACAACTTCAATTGTCGCTTTCGAGGTGATTAGTACAAAACGCAACTCTTTACCCAATCGTGCTAATTTATCAGCTAAATCAGCTGTAGCGTATAAAGTAACTTGTGCTTCAAGCGCTTTACCTACTACTTTCTCTTTACGCGCTAATTCTAATGCGCGATTCACTTCACCACGCACTAATAGCAACTCGCTCCAATAACTATTACCTAGCTCAGTATCTTCTGGCATAGTGGCTAAACCATCGAACCAAACGCCGGTGAATACAAATTCATCACGCTCACCTGCTGCTGGTGTTGGCAAGGCTTGCCAGATTTCTTGAGCGGTAAACGATAGAATAGGCGCCATCCAAGCCGTCATGGCTTCAGCAATTAAATACATGGCGGTTTGACACGAGCGACGAGCATTTGAATCAGCTTTTGCCGTGTACTGTCTATCTTTAATAATATCTAAATAGAAACCACCTAACTCAGTGGTACAGAAATTCATTAACTTATGCACTACAACATGAAACTCATATTCATTGTAGGCATTCACAATTTCTTCTTGTAAACGCGCTGCTTTATCAACCACCCAGCGATCTAGCGCAACCATATCTTCAAAGGCAACAGAGTGTTGTGCTGGCTCAAAACCATTTAAGTTAGCCAGTAAAAAACGTGATGTATTACGAATACGGCGATAAGCATCGGCTTGACGCTTAAATATTTCATCAGAAACGGTAATTTCTTGCGTATAGTTAACTGAAGCTGTCCATAAACGTAAAATATCGGCGCCTAAGTTATTAGTAATTTGCGATGGTGTTACCACATTACCTAAGGATTTAGACATTTTGTGGCCATTAACATCAACAGTAAAGCCATGAGTAAGTACTTGCTTGTACGGTGCTTTACCTGTCATAGCAACTGATGACATCATAGATGACATAAACCAACCGCGATGTTGATCTGAGCCTTCAAGATATAAATCAGCAATACCATCAAATTCTTCACGGGCATTAATAACAGAGTGATGGGTGGTGCCTGAGTCAAACCACACATCTAAGGTATCAGGCACTTTAATAAATTCGTTTGCATCATCACCTATCAATTCACTGGCTTCTAAATCAAACCAGGCTTGAATACCTTCTTTTTCAACACGCTTAGCAACATCTTCAATGAGCTCGATACTACGAGGATGTAATGCGCCTGTATCTTTATGGATAAATAACGCAATTGGCACACCCCAAGTACGTTGGCGTGAAATACACCAATCAGGGCGGCCTTCAACCATTTTTTCTATTCGGCTTTGACCCCAATCAGGGATCCATTGTGTTTTTTCAATTTCTTTCAATGAATCTTCACGCAGGTTTTTGTTATCCATAGAGATAAACCATTGAGGCGTAGCGCGGAAGATAATAGGCGTTTTATGACGCCAGCAATGCGGGTAAGAATGCTCAAAAGCATGATGGTGCATTAAGGCACCTTTTTCTTTTAAAACCTCAACGACACTGTCGTTTGCTTTAAAAACATGTTGGCCAGCAAATAATGGGGTATCTTCAAGGTAAACGCCATTAGCACCAACCGGGTTTGCCACTTCTAAATCATATTCTTTACCAACCACGAAATCATCAACACCGTGGCCTGGCGCGGTGTGAACACAACCTGTACCTGAATCAGTTGTTACATGATCGCCTAAAATTACTGGCACAGTATAATCATAAAATGGATGCTGACATTGAATAAGGTTTAAATCGGCACCTTTACAGAAACCTAGAGCATGGTATTTTTCAATGCCAAACCTGTCCATACACGAACTAACCAGATCCGAAGCAAGAATTAAACGTAGCTTACCTTCTTCACCATTAGGTAAAGTGTCACATTGCACCAAGGTATATTCAACGTCACTATTAACTGAAATAGCGCGGTTAGCAGGTAATGTCCATGGTGTGGTTGTCCAAATAACCATACCAATTTGACCTTCACCGGTATGACCTTCGGGGTGAGAGAATTTATCGGCAACACTGTCATCATTAATAGTAAATTTAACGTCAATTGCAGGCGAGTGCTTATCTTTATATTCAACTTCCGCTTCTGCTAACGCTGAGCCACAATCTGTACACCAATGCACAGGTTTAAAGCCCTGCTGTAAATGACCATTTTCAGCAATTTTTCCTAAAGCGCGGATAATATTCGCTTCAGTATTAAAGTCCATTGTTAAATAAGGATTTTCCCAGTCGGCAAAAATGCCTAAACGTTTAAAATCTTCTCGTTGGCCGTCAACTTGCTTGATTGCATAATCACGACATTTTTGACGAAACTGAGCGGCCGTCACTTTATGTCCCGGTTTACCCACTTTTTTCTCTACCATTAATTCAATAGGTAAACCATGGCAATCCCAACCAGGTACATAAGGAGAGTTAAAATCAGATAAGGTTTTAGACTTAACAATAATATCTTTTAAGATTTTATTTACGGCATGACCTAGGTGAATATTGCCATTAGCGTATGGAGGACCATCATGTAAAATGAATGATTTTTTACCTTTTTTAGCTGCACGTATTTTTCCGTACAAATCTTTAGCCGCCCACTCTTTGAGCATATTAGGTTCACGGTTTGCCATATTACCTTTCATCGCAAACGATGTTGCAGGCAAGTTTAAAGTTGGTTTGTAATCACTCATTTAAATCATTATCCGGTTATTTAAATTTTCTAATTGGTCAGGCAGAAGCCTCACCTACTTATCTAATATCATTTAATACTTGTTTGGCTTGCTCGCTATCGAGCTTTATTTGTGCTGTTAGTGCTGCTAAATCTTTGAACTTCATCACTTGACGAAGTTTCTTCTTAATTATCACTTCAATACACTGACCATAAAGATCATCATTAAAGTCAAAAACATGTACTTCTAACTGTTGTCTAACGCCATTTATAGTAGGCCTAGCGCCAATATTAGCGACACCATTATAGCAACCTTTCATTGTTTTTATTTTTACCGCAAAAACACCACTGAGCGGTGAGTTACGTCTTTTTAAGAGTACATTAGCCGTTGGAAAACCTAACTGACGTCCGCGTTTATCGCCGTGAAAAACTTTGCCAATAATTGAATACGGTCTACCAAGCATGTTTTCAACATCAAGCAGGTTATCTTCTTGTAAGGCTTTTCTTATTGCTGTACTACTCACGCGGCAATTTGCCATTTTACAACTGGCAGTATCCGTCACATCAAAACCGAATTTTTTTCCTGCCTTAGACAACATGGCAAAATCACCCACGCGATTCTTACCAAAATGAAAATCATCACCAACAATCAAATGCTTGATGCCTAATTTTTCGACTAACAAATGTTCAATAAACTGCTCGGCACTTTGGCTAGCAAATTTTCGGGTAAAATTAACACATATTAAGCGCTCTACCCCTAACTCAGCCAGTAACGCATATTTATCACGCAAACGACAAAGCCTTGCCGGAGCCTGATCTGGTGCAAACAACTCTTGAGGTTGCGGCTCAAAGACCAAAACCGCAGCAACACAATTAAGTGCTTTGGCCTTAGAAACTAATGCAGAGATAACCCGCTGATGCCCTTTGTGAACACCATCAAAATTACCTATGGTTAATACGCAGCCATGATCTTCTGGTTGAATATTATGTATACCGCGAACTAACTGCATTGAGCGAAAAAACCTTTATATAAGCTGTTTATAAAAATAAATCGCCGAATTATATATTAAAGAGCAATAATAATCAGTAGTTCAGCGACATTATTTTTCACTGGCTACCTTGAAATCATTTAACCGTATTCCCAGTAAAAAAATCATCACAAAGTAACTCAATACGCCTAAGGTAATACAAATAGACAGCTGACTTATTTGTTGAATAAAGCTTAACGCTAACCAGCTATTAAAATCGACAGATAATTGATTAACCACTAGCGCCATAACCATAGCCGACACAACCAACTTGCCAATAAATATTTTAGTGCTTGTTGATAAGTGATAAATATCTGCCGTTTTTAAACCTCGATAGAGTAACCAAGCATTAAGTGTTGCCGACAACGTTGTTGCCATAGCCAAACCAACATAACCAAAAAATGGGGCTAACATTAAATTAAAAGCCATATTAGCTACCATAGCTTTTATGCCAATTTTGACGGGTGTTTTAGTATCTTGTCTTGCATAATAGCCTGGTGCTAACACCTTGATAAACATAAAGCTTAACAGCCCTGAAAGATAGGCAAACAGCGCCATAGAGACTTGTAAAACATCTGTTTGGGTGAACTCTCCACGCATAAAGAGCACCATAATTATAGGCTGTGCCAATACCATTAAGCCTGCCAGTGCAGGCCAACCAAATAAGCTAATAACTTTAATACCCCAATCTAGGGTAGCGGTAAACTCAGCTTTATTATCCTTACTGTGAAGTTTTGAAAGGCTTGGCAGTACTACAGTGGCAATACCAATACCAAATAAACCTAGCGGAAACTCTAATAATCTATCGGCATAATAAAGCCAACTAATGGAGCCTGTGATCAAAAAACTTGCAATCAAGGTATCAAGTAATAAGTTAATTTGCGTGACAGAAACGCCAAATAATGCAGGCACGATAAGTTTACGAATTTTCTCGACACCATGACTGCGCCATGCCCAACAAGGCTTAACTAACACGCCCGCTTTATACATAAATGGCAGTTGAAAAAGAAACTGTACTAAACCGCCTAAAAAGACGCCCCATGCCAATGCATGTGCGGGGCTTTGCGTATAATCAGCTCCATAAATAGCCATCAAAATAATAGCGATGTTAAGTAGCACTGGCGTAAATGCAGCAACAGCAAACCGTCCCATTGTATTGAGCACAGCACCAGCAAGCGCGGTAAAACTAATAAACCATAAATAGGGAAAAGTGATTTTTAATAAGTTTGCCGCTAGCTCAAACTTTTCACCACCAACGCTTTCTGAGCCATGATTTAACCACTCCATAAACCAACCACCACCAAACAAGATGACAAATAATGGTGAGGCAAGCATGCCAAATAATGTCACTAAGGTGATGATCACGCCCAAAGTACCAGACACTTGAGCAATTAAACGGCGAGTTTCATCAAGTGCAACTGCTTGACGACTTTCTGCGTTCTCTTCATCTTTTGTGTGATATTCGCTGAGCACTGGCACAAAAGCTTGCGCAAACGCACCTTCTGCAAATAAGCGCCGAAAAAAATTAGGAATTTTGTTAGCAAAAAGAAAAACATCTGCCATTACCCCTGCCCCCATCACATTGGCGATAACGACATCACGAACCAAACCTAACACCCGAGAAACCAAGGTCATGACACTGACAATAAGCCCTGATTTAATTAACTTCTTACTCAAAAATAAAATCCTCGATAGTTAGCGAAGAAAAATAACAGAAAATAAACCGTATTATGTAATGATTTTGGGTATATAAACAATGTATACTTGCACTGTTCACAACATACTTGGTTAATTGCTTTTAACAGCAGTACCAACAAAATTTTTATTAGTTGTCCTTTATTAATTATTTTAATTAACCGGCAATTAAAACATTTGACAATCAGCTAAAAAACAGGCATATTTCGTCGCCTTAAATTTAAGCTTATATATTACACACTTTAGGAGTTCACCTTGGCTAACTCAAAGCAAGCTAAGAAGCGCGCAGTACAATCTGAAAAGCGCCGTCAAAACAATGCAAGTCGTCGCTCAATGATGCGTACTTTAGTTAAAAAAGTAATCGCAGCAATTGAAGCTGGTGACAAAGAAGTAGCAACGAAAGAATTAGCTGCTGCAACACCAATTTTAGATCGTTACGCAACTAAAGGTCTTATTCATAAAAACAAAGCTGCTCGTAGTAAGAGCCGTTTAAATGCTGCAATTAAAGCACTTTAAGTTTTTCTGAAAATCATATTGCCGATTAGGTGAATAGTAAAAACCAGCGTTTGCTGGTTTTTTTATGCCTACTTTCCAGTAAGTTTACAGCTTGCTGATACTTTTCTTTCCTCATAACTTGCACTTGCTTGCAATTTTTCTTAGTCTCATATCCCATCAAAAACAAGTAAAAAGCACCATCACACAGGATTGAGAATCATTATGACACTTCTGAAAAAATACACGCTAAAAACTCAGCGCACAAAAATTGCAGCACTCGTACTTGCTGCCGTAACAACGTTAACCGCCTGCAATAATGAGACAGCTTCAACAAACACTGCTGCAAAAGCACCTGTTGCAAATGAGCAAAACACTCCTCAGCTACTTCCGGCATTTAAAGATCGCTTAGATATATACAAAGAAGTCACCTTAAGCGCTGACTTAAGCCACTTATCAGCTAATCAAAAGCACATGTTAGCGCTATTAATTGATGCTTCTAAAATAATGGACGATCTGTTCTGGCAACAAGCTTTTTCACAAGACAAACAGGCCTTTCTTGCTGCAATTAAAGATGAAAAAGTGCGCAATTTTGCCGATATCAACTACGGCCCTTGGGATAGATTAGACGGTGATAAAGTATTTTTAGCGCAAAACGAAGCAAAAGCACATGGCGCTGAATTTTACCCTAAAGATATGACTAAAGCTGAATTTGAACAAGCCGAACTAGCAGATAAAGAAGGTTTATATTCAGTAGTGCGTCGCAATGATGAAGGACAGCTAATCACCATCGCTTACTCTGAAATGTATAGTGATGAAGTGAACCGTGCTGCTGCCATATTAGAAAAAGCAGCAACCTTTGCTGATGATAAAGAATTTGCCAACTACCTTAATATGCGCGCGAAAGCGCTGCGCACCGATGACTACCAAGCATCAGATTTTGCATGGATGGATATGAAGAATAACCCAATTGATGTAGTGATTGGTCCTATTGAAAACTATGAAGATCAACTCTATGGCTACCGAGCAGCTTTCGAAGCTTATGTGTTGATTAAAGATTTATCATGGAGTGAAAAATTAGCCAAGTACGCTCAATATCTTCCTGAGCTTCAAAAAGAGTTGCCAGTACCGAAAAAATACAAGGCTGAAGTACCTGGCTCTGATGCCGATTTAAATGCTTATGATGTTATATACTACGGCGGTCACTCAAATGCTGGCAGCAAAACTATTGCTATTAACTTACCTAATGATGAGCAAGTACAGCTAGAAAAAGGCACACGACGTCTACAGCTAAAAAATGCGATGCGTGCCAAATTTGATACCATAATGTTACCCATTGCCGATACCCTCATTGTGCCAGAACAGCGTAAAAACGTGACCTTTACCGGCTTTTTTGCCAATACTATGTTTCATGAAGTTGCTCATGGCTTAGGCATCAAAAACACCCTAAATGACAAAGGCACTGTTCGTCAGTCATTAAAAGAGCATGCCAGTGCATTAGAAGAAGGAAAAGCCGATATTTTAGGTTTGTACATGGTGCGTCAGTTATTAGAAAAAGGCGTGATCACTGAAGGAAAACTTGAAGAATATTACACCACCTTTATGGCAGGGATCTTCCGCTCTGTTCGTTTTGGTGCTAGCTCAGCGCACGGAAAAGCGAATATGGTACGTTTTAATTATTTCCAAGAAGAAGGCGCATTTAGCCGTAATGAGCAAGGCTTATACAGTGTCAATATGGAAAAAATGACTGCTGCTATTGATTCATTATCTGAATTAATTTTGACATTGCAAGGTAACGGTGATTACCAAGGTGTCGATCAATTAGTTGCAAGCAAAGGGATCATTAGCGAAACTTTAGCTGCTGATTTAGCTCGCCTAGAAACAGCGAATATTCCAGTCGATATAGTCTTTAAACAAGGAAAGCAAGTTTTAGGACTTTAACTAGGTAAATCACTATCAATAACAATAAAAACGCTTATTAATTAATTTTAATAAGCGTTTTTATTATGCGCTTGAAAAGTAACGCCTTATACTCCATAGTTAGTGGTCTGACTTGTCTAGAATGTATAGGAAAATACAATGAACAATTTTGATTTTATTATTATTGGTGCAGGCTCTGCTGGCTGTGTGTTAGCTGATAAATTATCAGCCTGTGGTAATTATCAAATTTGTTTATTAGAGGCGGGCCCTAAAGATAACCACTGGAGCATTCATATGCCGTTAGGGGTTATAGAGTTAATGAAAGATAAAGTGCTCAACTGGCAATTCAATTCAGCCCCTGAGGCAACACAAAATAATAGACAAATTTTTAACCCTCGCGGTAAAACACTCGGTGGCAGCAGCTCGGTTAATGCCATGCTTTATGTGCGCGGGCAAAAAGAAGATTATGATCACTGGGCGGCGCTTGGTAATGAGGGGTGGTCTTTTAATGATGTGCTGCCTTATTTTAAGAGTACCCAACACCAAGAACGCGGGAAAAGTGATTTACATGGTATCGACGGACCGCTTAATGTGGCTGACTCTTGCTCAAAGCCACCTGTTCATGATGATTTTATTTTGAGTGCTAAACAGGCAGGCTTTCCCTTAAATGATGATTTTAATGGTAAAGAGCAAGAAGGTGTTGGCTACTACCAAGTTACCCAAATCAACGGTCAACGTTGTAGCGCCGCTAAAGCTTTTTTAACACCACATTTAGCAAGACCCAACCTCACAGTCATAACTGATGCACACGTGCAAAAACTATTAATTGATGAAAACAAAGTTGCCACTGGCGTTCGCTATAAAACAAAAGGCAAGTGCCATAATATCTTTGCTAAAAAAGAAGTCTTATTAAGTGCTGGTGCTTTTAATTCGCCACAAGTATTAATGTTATCAGGCATAGGGGCAAAAGCAGAGCTAGAAAAACATGATATTCCCCTTGTGCATGAACTAATAGGCGTTGGTCAAAACTTGCAAGATCATCCCGATACTGTCGTTGTTAATCACCATAAACGTAGTGATTTATTGGCTTTAAGACCTAAAGCTGCTTGGTGGGCATTCAAGCAAGCATTGAAATATTATCAACAAAAACGCAGTGGAATTCTAACCTCTGTTGTTGCTGAGTCTGGCGGTTTTATAAAATCAAAACCTAACTTGTCCAGACCTGACTTACAACTACATTTTATTCCTGCCGCTTTTGACGATCATGGCAGAAATTTGAAAATGTTATTTAATTATGGTGTCTCAATCCACACTTGTTTATTACGCCCTAAAAGCCGTGGTAGCGTGACTTTATACGGAAATAAAGCAAGCTTACACCCCAAAATAACCTTAAACATGCTTGCTGATGAAGATGATCAAAAGAATATGATCCAAGCGGTAAAAATTGCCCGCTCAATATTAGCCCAACCACCACTTTGCGATAATAACGGTCAAGAAATTTTCCCTGGCAGCAGTACACAAAGTGATGAAGAAATATTAGCGTTTCTAAAAAATAAAGCCAATACCATTTACCACCCTGTCGGCACCTGCAAAATGGGCAATGACGAACTCGCTGTTGTAGACAGTGAGTTAAAAGTACATGGTATAAAGAGCTTGCGGGTAATCGATGCCTCAATAATGCCAACACTCATTAGTGGGAATACAAACGCACCGACGATTATGATTGCCGCCAAAATAGCCGATGCTATTCTAGCGGATTATGCATAAATGAAAGGGACTCTACAACTTAGCTAAGCTATAAAGTTTGTATTTATATTGCTTACGTTGTTCTATTTCGTAAGTCCACTCAAGCGCTTTTTTTAGCATATCTTTCGCTTTTCCATAATAACCTTTATCTCGATAGATCTGATAAAGGCCGATATAAGCTTGATTTAAATAAGGAGCACGATTTATTGCTTTTTGATAATATAACATCGCCGCCCTGATATTATTTTTGTTTTGCGCTGTATAGGCTTGCTCAAGCCAATGATACGGATTGGGATCATCTAATTGATCTAATTTTTCTTGATAGCCTTGTGCTTCTTCAAAGCGTTGCTGCTTTCTAAGCAACATTATATAGTTGCTTATCAAAGCCAGACTAGTTTGTTCGATTTGTAAACCCGCTTGGTAAATTTTTTCAGCTCCCTTATCATCGCCTGCTCTTCTATGAATTACAGCCAGTAAATTTATCGCTTCAATATTTTGCTTATTATAATTATGTGCCTTTTCAGCGAAGAAAAAAGCTTTCCTTAAATCATTTTCAACGAGTGCATCCGCAGCGAGATTCCTATAATACATAGAAATAAAGTCAGACTCTTTAAATGACTTACCTACCCTATTGTTTTCACTTGGAAAATAATCAATAACAATAGCTGGCTTAGATAAATAAACCGTAGTTTCATCCTCAACAAAATCAGCATCATAAATTATAGTTTGAACATGTGATGAAGATAGAATCAAATTATTCTTCTTTTCGAAGATAGGAATAGTATTTACTTCACGATAGGAAAACTTTAATCCAAGTAATTTTGCATAGGCAGTCGTCAATACTGCCAAGCTCATACAATTCCCTTTATTTAACCGCATAGTCGTTTCAGCATCATAAGTTTCACCATAATAGGTGAAATTGGCTAACTTAATACTTAGTACTGCTTCTAAAGCTTGATGCAACTTATAGCCTTGTGCCTGCTTTTCATTGACAGCAGATAAAAGTGCATTTTGTTGTGATGGCGTTAATGTGAAAATATTTTCTTGAGACGTGTTTTGTAGTTCATCGTCAGTAAACAACCGATTATTTAAGGGAATTTCTAACTGATTTTTAGTATCTGCGCTACTTCTAGCTGCTTGCTTGCTAGTACATGCAGAAATTGTGAACAAAAAAACACTAACCAATACATAAATTACAGCTTTTTTCAAAATAACATCCTAGTAGTACGAAATAATTCATAGTTAAAATGTATCACATAAAGTTATTAAAGCAACCATCGCACTTTCTATGTAATACATGGCTAAGTGATCAGGTCATATAAAAACCACTCCTTCCATTAACAACTGAATGAAAACTTTAACACTATTAAAAACAGTACAAATCATGCTTGTAGTGAGTATGATAACAGCGTTTTTCGCCAATTCGACTGATTATCCAAAAGCACCCGATTGGCAACTGAAAACTCAAGCAGGTGAGAATATTTCATTGAGTGACTATCAAGGTCAACCTGTTATTTTGCATTTTTGGGCTACTTGGTGTCCGTATTGTAAAAAACTCCAACCAAAGTTAGTCGCACTTGCAAAAAAGTACCAAGATTCAGGCATTAAAATTGTTGCCATCAGCTTTAACGAAGATGAAGGTGCACAACCTCAAAATGAGTTAAAAATTAGAGGCTATAAATTCATTACGGCTATTAACGGAGAGCCGGTAGTTGACCTTTATGGCGTTAGAGGAACACCAACAACTTTCTTTATAAACCGACGAGGTGAAGCTATCTATAAATCAACCAGCTCAAATGTTAACAATCCAAATCTAGAGCTAGCTGTGCAAGAAATCATTAAGCCTTAGTGATTTTTTTCACAAAAAAGGGAAGCGCAATGCTTCCCTAATCAATATCAATAACGTGCCAGCGTATTTTTTAACGCGCTTAATACCTTAAAAGGCAAAGTCCTCGGCATCTAATTCCATCATAGAATCGGCACCATTTTCAACACATGCCGCATGTCCGCTCGCTCTTGGCAAAATACGGTTAAAGTAAAAACGTGCCGTTTTGATTTTAGCCTGATAAAAAGCAGTATCACCTTCACCCACCGCTAATTTATCTTGAGCAACTTTTGCCATTTTGGCCCAGAAATATGCAAGTGTTAAATAACCTGAGTACATTAGATAATCAACAGATGCGGCACCAATTTCGTCAGGGTTTTGCATCGCCTTCAACCCTAATGTTTGAGTCATTTTCTGCCAGTCACCACCAAAGGTCATGATAGGTTGAATGAATTCTTGCATGGCTTCATTATCAGCGTTGGCAACACAAAAAGCCGTTACTTCTGCGCCAAATGGTTTCAATATTTCACCTTTAGAGCCGAGTATTTTACGTGCTAATAAATCTAATGCTTGAATGCCTGTGGTACCTTCATATAAACAACTGATCTTGGTATCACGCATTAATTGCTCCATGCCCCACTCTTTGATAAAGCCGTGGCCACCAAAAACCTGTATCCCATGGCTGGTACACTCTAAACCTAATTCAGTTAAGAATGCTTTAGCAATGGGTGTTAATAAAGCTAACTTGGTTTCTGCTGCCGCTTTTTCAGCTTCATCTTTGCTCGCATGACCAATATCAACTAACTGAGCTAGATAGCCAATGAGTGCACGACCACCCTCAGCAATAGATTTTTGTGTTAGTAGCATACGACGCACATCAGGGTGAACTATGATAGCATCCGCTGGGCCATCTGGGTTTTTAACACCTGACAAAGAGCGCATTTGTAATCTATCTTTTGCATAAGCTAATGCACCTTGAAAAGAAGCTTCAGCTGCAGCAACACCTTCACTAGCAACGCCTAAACGGGCAGCATTCATAAAGGTAAACATACAATTCAGGCCACGATTGACTTCGCCAATTAAGTAGCCTTTTGCGCCATCAAAGTTAATCACACAAGTTGCGTTAGCATTGATGCCCATTTTATGCTCGATTGAGCCACAGCTTACTGCATTTCTGTCGCTTACTTCACCATTATCATCAACATTGAATTTAGGGACAATAAATAAGGAAATACCTCGACTTCCTTCTGGTGAGCCAGGAATACGGGCAATAACAATATGAACAATATTATCCGATAAATCATGTTCACCAGCAGAAATAAAAATCTTTGTGCCTGTTAATGAATAACTACCATCATCATTTAATTCTGCTTTAGTGCGAAGCATACCTAGATCAGTACCACAATGAGGCTCAGTTAAGCACATGGTACCTGTCCATGTTCCTTCAACTAATTTGGGCATAAAAATATTTTTTTGACTATCGCTACCATGCTCTTCTATTGTCGCTAATGCGCCATGGCTTAAACCTGGGTACATTGCAAAACTGTGATTAGCTGCAGAGCTAAATTCACCTATAGCAGTATTTAATGAGTGAGGTAAACCTTGGCCACCAAACTTTTCTGATTGAGATAATGTTGGCCAACCGCCTTCTACATATTGTTGGTAAGCATCCTTAAAACCATCCGGCGTAGTTACTTCACCATCAGTCCAGGTACAACCTTGCTCATCACCACTTTGATTTAGAGGCGCGATAACTTGTTCGGTAAATTTAGCCGCTTCATTAATAATGGCATCAACCATATCAAGGCTTGCATCTTCGTAGCCTAATTTTTGATAGTGGCTATCACAATCAAGTAACTCTTGCATGACAAACTTCATGTCTCTAATCGGTGCTTTATACTCTGGCATAAGGTATCTCCAATAATTAATTCAGTGGCCCTAACATGACAAAACAACTGGTCAGTGGTCAGACTTTCAAACAGGTGTTTGATTTAATCATGTTCTTGGCTTTTTATCAAAGAAAAGTTTAGTTGAAAAATGATGTTTTGCGGTTTTTTGCGGCTTTAAATGCAAAAAACCACTCAAAATTGAGTGGTTTATAACAGAATGCGTCGATAAAAATTAAAGTGTTTCTAACTGTGCAAAAACAGTACTGAAAGCCTGTTCTTGATATTGTTTTAAACCTGTATCGCGAAAATCAATGTCTATTTGGCTTTTGGCTAATTCTTTTTTAATAAAACTGCCAGCAAGAATTTCAACATGCAATGTTTGAATTAATTGAATAGCTGCTTCTACTTTAAAGCCAACAGGGCCACCCGCAAACTTTCCTTTTAATGCACGCCCTTTAATATACACATGAGTAACACCATAATCTTCCATTAACTTAGCAAAAGTAAATTGAAATTTTTGTACTTGCTCGGCATCACCCGCATTATCTAAACTTACCTTTTGTACCCGAGTATGAGGAATGTCATACAAGTTATTCTCTTTGCTCATAATACAAATAATTGCATCATTACCTTTTATTTCAACACCACATGCTTTCATGGAAAAATCTCAACGTTTAGAATTGTGGATATTATAACGAATTAACCAAAATAAGAAAATGGCACTGCACTTAACTTAGCGGTATCATTAACAAAACAGTATTAATGAAAGACATTCGGGTTATAAATGAATAAAACATGCGTGATCACTGGCGGTAGCTCAGGAATTGGCTTAAGCATAGTTAAGCTTTTCTTAGAAAATGGTTATCAAGTATTTAACCTAGATCTCTCCCCTTCTCCCTTAGGTACATTCTGCTCTTGTGATGTCACTAACATTAAGCAAGTTACCGACATCATTGAGCAGATAAGCGAAAAGCAAGCTATTGATGTTTTAGTCTCGAATGCCGGCATTCATTTTTCTGCCAACATAGAAGGCACCACCGAAGCAGATTTTGATAAGGTATTTAATCTTAATGTTAAAGGCGCTTTTGCAGCAATCAAAGCCGTTTTACCAAGTATGAAAGCCAACAAAAATGGCGCTATTATTTTAATGTCATCCGATCAAGCGCTTGTTGCCAAACACAACTCATTTGCTTATAACTTATCTAAAGCAGCCTTAGCCTCTATAGCGAAAACGACCGCCTTAGACTATGCCGCCTTTAATATTCGTGCAAATGCCGTTTGTCCCGGTACAATTGAAACGCCGCTATACCACCAAGCTATTGATAACTATTGCCAAAAATCAGGTGCTAATAAAGCAGATATACATAGAGAAGAAGCAAGGTTGCAACCATTAAACCGTTTAGGGCAACCAGAAGAAGTTGCCGAGTTAGTATTTTTCTTAGCCTCAGAAAAAGCCAAGTTTATCACCGGAAGTTTGCAGGTGATTGATGGTGGTTATACTGCTCAGTAAAAATAAGTGATTGGCGATAAGTTAGCATGAAAATTATTGATCCTCATATACACCTCTTTAACCTTGAACAAGGTGATTATCACTGGTTAAAGGCTGAGAACCCGCCTTTTTGGCCTGACAAATCGATAATCAATAAAACATTCAAGGCAAGTGATTTAACGCTTTCAGCACCACTGAAGTTAGCTGGCTTTGTTCATATTGAAGCTGGTTTTGACAATATACAGCCTTGGCGAGAGCTGGCTTTTATTGAAGAAATGAGCGTGGAAAAAACATGCAATATAGCATGTAAAACCATAGCAGCTATTGAGTTAACCTTATCTAGTCATAAGTTCAAACGGTGCTTAGAAAAAGTAAGCGCTTTTAATTCCTTTGCGGGTGTGCGTCATATATTAGATAAGCAAGCATTAAGCTTATTAACCGATAAGCAAGTCTTGAGTAACTTTACCCTGTTAAATAAATTTGCCATGAATTTTGCGCAAAACCTGATCTTCGAAACCCAATTAGCGATGACAGATCACGCTGCTGTTAATGCCCTTTGTCAGGTGATAAGGGCTAACCCAAAGCTAAACTTTATTATCAATCATGGCGGTTTTCCGCCTGAAGATAGTCAAACTCAAGAATTTGAGCATTGGCAAAGCAATTTACAAAAAATAGCGAGCTTGCCAAATACCGCCATAAAATGCTCAGGTTGGGAGATGATTGATAGAAATTACCCTATAGCTTGGGTGAATAAGAGCCTAACGTTGATTATCAACATATTTGGCGCTAAAAAAGTCATGTTATCGAGTAATTTTCCATTATGTTTATTGAGTAAAAAGAGCTATCAAGAGTATTGGCAGTCAATAATCACTAGTGACTTTTTTCAGGCACTCAGCGAGCAAGAAAAAAACGCATTGTGTTATGACAATGCGCTTCGTTGGTACTCTCTGTAAAACTACAGCAATAAGTAGTTAGAGTTAAATCATTATTTTATCGTGACATGCGGTGAGCGTTTTACCACCTCATCATTGAGCTCAATACCAATACCCGGCACTTCAGTAACTTGGAAGAAACCATCTTTAGGCTGTGGATCCTGCAAACATAACTCACGGTTCCAATCTTTTATTGCATAAGTGTGGTGCTCATGAATTAAAAAGTTAGGGATAGCGGTTTCTAAATGTAACGATGCAGCTGTTGCGACTGGGCCACCACATACGTGTGCTTGTACACGAATATCGTACACATCGGCATAATCACACACTTTTTTCGCTTCGGTAAAACCACCACACAAGCCAACATCAGGCTGAAGTACATCAATGCTCTGTGATTCAAAATATGGACGTACATCCCAACGGTGATACAAACGTTCACCACCCGCAATAGGCACATTAACTCTATCAGACACTTTTTTATGTACCGCTGAATTTAAATAATTAACTGGCTCTTCGTACATCATACAACCAACCTCTTCAACGACGGCTCCCATTTGAATAGCCGATGCAGCGCCCATTAATGAGTGTGATTCAAAAATAATATCAACATCTTCACCAACCGCATCACGAATAGCCCGTAATCTATCACCAAATAAACGCATTTGCGGTTTAGTAAATAACTTAGTTCTGTCAAATGATGAACTACCGTCTTTGTTATAAACAATAGGATCAACTTTTACCGCATCATATCCTTCACTGACAGCTTTTAATGCCGCTTGTGCATATTCTTCTGGCTCAATCAATTTACTTATTTCGCTATCCCAATCAAACTGTAATTGGCTAGCATAAGTGCGTAATTTGTCATTTACCTTACCGCCTAACAATTGATAAACAGGCACGCCTAAGGCTTTTGCTTTTATATCCCAAAGCGCGGTATCAATTGCGCTCATTGCAGCATACAACACAGGCCCGCCGCCTAAGCCCCAAAAGCTTTCTCTAAGCATACGTGACCATAACAGCTCTGTGTTAAACGGGTTAAAGCCAACTAACACAGCTTCAGAAATTTCTTTTAGCATCGCCGCTGCTGCGCTATGACCCCAGTCGTAGGCAAGACCAGCCTCACCAACACCACTAATGCCTTCATCGGTATGAATGCGCACAAAAACAGGGTTCCAAGCAGGACGCTTCGGACAGTGAATATCAAATACTTCAATGTGGGTAATTTTCATTTTTATCTCGTTTAATTAGGTTTAAGAGCGCTATTAATCGGCAAAATCTGGGTAAGCTCTTGAGACTCGACGTACCATTGCAGGCCATGCCGTTTCTCCGCCCGTTTTACCGGTATGAACAATATTGGCTTGTGCCTTAATGCCATCAACAATACTTTGCGGCGCGTAAATAGGCTTCATTCCTGTGGCCATCACTTGCAGTTGCACCTGACAGGCACGCGTTAAATCATACATATGCATAAAAGCATCACCAATCGTATTACCTAAAGTCATTGCGCCATGATTACGCAACAACATAAAATTGGTATTGCCTAAATCATTTTGTAATCTTAGTTTTTCATCCGCATTGACTGCTAAGCCCTCGTAATCATGGTAACTCAATGATGCAAGGGCAAACATTGAATATTGGCTTAATGGCAACAGGCCCTCTTCAAGGCTCGCAACAGCAATAGTTTCGTTGGTGTGAACATGTAAAGCGCACATATCGGCATGACGCACTTCATGGACAGCGCTATGAATAGTAAAGCCAGCAGGATTAATTTCAAATGGGCAATCTTTATCGATAATATTACCGTCAATATCAATTTTCACTAAATTTGATGCCGTCACTTCTTCAAAGGCCAAGCCAAAAGCATTAATTAAGATATGCTCAGTACCTGGGATACGGGCAGAAATGTGGGTATGAATAAGATCATCCCAACCATGCATCACCATCAAGCGATAGCAGGCTGCTAAATCAACACGAACTTGCCACTCTTGGCTTGAGACTTTATCTTTTAAGTTTACCTTTGGAATTTCAAACATTTTCATACTCAGACTTTTTACAACGAGAACCTTATTGATAGATAGATAAATTCTACCTGAGCTAGTACCTTGTATAAAGAAAGAGTTAGTATAAGTTATCATTTCAAATCAAACTTACGCTAAATAGTACCATTCAAATGTGTATTTTATTCTTTGCTATCAAGCAACACCCTAAATATCCAGTGATCATTTGTGCCAACCGTGATGAGTTTCATCAAAGACCAACCCAAGCGATGCATTGGTGGTCTGACAATGACATATTAGCTGGCAAAGATTTACAAGCCGGAGGCACTTGGTTGGGATTAACCACGCGGGGCAGATTTAGCGCATTAACTAACTTTAGGCAACCACACCTTCTTGATAAACATAAACAGTCTCGCGGTGATTTAGTGTTACAAGCACTCGACAAGCAAAATAGCGAAATGACTGAGCAACTAACAAATACTTCAAATCAATATAACGGCTTTAACTTAGTTTATGGTCAATTAAATAACTTGGTATGTTTTGACAGTGTTTCCCAACAACAGCGAGCATTGAGCGTAGGCTTTCACAGTTTATGCAATGGCGCGCTTGACGATATTTGGCCAAAAATGGCGCTCGGGCAAACACAACTTGCCAATGCGATAAATACTTTCCCCGAACAGTCATTAGATATTGATGAGTTATTTAACTTAATGCTCAACGCTCAACAAGCAAAGACACAACATTTACCCAAAACAGGTGTGCCATTAGATTGGGAGCAACTATTGAGTTCTATCTTTATAATTTCACCTGAATACGGCACTCGAACGACCAATATCATCACACAAGACAATGATGGGAATATCGCTATTTATGATCGAAGCTTTGATGAGCAAGGTAAGTGTATAAATGAGCAGCAGTTTTCTATAAATCAATGCGACTAACACCCTTGCTTGTCATAATATGTCAAAAGCACCAGATCTTATCTAAATTGACCAAATTTTAGTTTCCCATCCAAAAGAATAAAACACAACGAAAAGGTAACCTCTTAAAAATTAACAATATTTTTAATGGCACCCTCTTTGCTATATCTAACTTATCATCACCATTAATTTTTTGATAAGAAGGAAAGCAGTATGAATAACGATGAAAATAAAGTAACTCACTCATCAGAAGCGCAACACGAAGCAGTATCACAAAATGAAACTGCATCTGAAACAGTAGATAAAGCTCCAAGTGATGCTCAGTTAGCACAGCGTCAAACAGCGCATGAGCAGAGTTCACATGAAGAGCCTCAAGAGCAAAACACTAATGAAGTAGAAGAAGAAAAAACTTGGCACAATAAAAATGCCTTAAAACGTGGTATTGCTATGTTAGGCTATGGCTTTATTGCTGGTTTTGTTCGTTTAGGCATTACCTTGATTGCCGTTTTTCAGTTTCTATCGTTATTATTTGCTGAAAAGCCAAATATACCTTTAGTGAAATTTGGCCAAAACTTAAATACTTTTTTGTATCAGATCAACCAGTTCTTAACAGTGAACTCTGAAATGTATCCATTTCCATTCGCAGACTGGCCTGACTCTGCCCCTAAAGAGTAGAGTAATAGTTATATCTGATAGATCAGAGCATCTGTTTAACAATGGCAGCAAGCAAAATTAAAAACACTAATATCCAAGTGATTTTACTAAACTTTGCTTGCTGCTCACCACTCATTGGCTTACCAAAGCGCTCACCTAAAACAACCATCAAGGCCACTGCGCCAAATACACATGCGAGAATAATTAATAAAGTCATACGTTCTTCCTAAGAAAATTAATGGAATAGCTATACAATTGCAAAAAATCAATTAACATTAGCAAAGGTATTCTTATTATTCATTATTTCTATGTCTCAAGCAGATGATTTCTATCAAAAACGCCGATTTATTATTCGACTTGGCAAAGCATTACACAAGTTAGGCTCTACTGCTTATCGTTTAGAAGATAATTTGCTTTCTATCGCCCATTTTTTAGATATTCGTGCATCATTTATTATTACCCCGACGGCATTAACCTTTATATTGTCTGACGACGATGATGATCAGCAGTACAATCACTTGGTGAGAGTAACCCCAGGGGAAATAGATTTAGGCTCTTTGGCGAGAATTGATGAGCTAGTTGACGAGCTTATTAATGGCGAACGAACCCTCGCAGAAGCCATTGAACGACTCAATGAAGTTAATGCAAAACCACCACCTTATGGCCTTGTATTTACCTTTTTAGCCTTTGGTGCCTCTAGCGGCGCTTTTGCGATGTTAATGCATACCAGTTGGCATGATGTTTTTTGGTCAACCATTTTAGGCTTTGTGGTCTTTCTTTTTGTCATGTGGGCTGAACGCTCACGTCGCGTCACCGAAATGCTAGAGCCAATGGCAGCACTTACTACCTCTTTACTAGCCTCGCTTATCTCCTTGTTCGACCCCAGTATCAATATCCCTATGGTTATTTTATCGAGCATTATTGCCTTTATCCCAGGCTTATCACTGACCGTGGGCTTATCTGAGCTCGCCGCACGCCACTTAATGTCAGGTACCGCGAGGATTATGGACAGTGTGATGGTGCTGTTTAAACTTTATTTTGGCGCCGTATTAGGTATGGCATTGGGAAAACTAATGTGGGGTGAAACCAGTTTTGTTCCTCCTGATACTATGCCCGTTTGGACTTCATGGCTTGCCGTGACAACACTGTCCATTTCTTTAGTTATTCTCTTTAAAGTGCGCTTAAAAGATGCCCCTTGGGGGATGATTGCTGGTTATATCTCCTTTAGCGTCAGCGTCTGGGCTAGCACTTATTTAGGCGTAGCGTTAGGAGCATTTGTTGGCGCTTTTGCTTTAGGGGTTTACAGCAATTTATTCTCTCGTGTTATGAACTTGCCATCTTCTATCGTGCGCTTATTAGGGTTAGTTGTTTTAGTGCCAGGCTCTAAAGTTTATATTGGTCTCAATAGTTTAGTTTCAGGAGAGCAAATGCTTGCAGTAACCGACTTAGGCTCGCAAACCTTTTTAATTTTTATGTCATTAGTTGCCGGTATAATTTTTTCAAATGTTGCCATGCCACATAGAAAAACCCTTTAGGTGTAACCCTTTATAATGACGTTGAAAAAAGACAAAAAAATAACATCTAGTTATCATCATGGTGATCTGCACAGTAGCTTACTTGAAACAGCAACCGCGATGATCACTGAGCAAGGTATTGATGCGCTATCTCTAAGAAAGCTAGCCGAACGAATAGGGGTTTCTCGCACAGCTGCCTATCACCATTTTAAAGATAAAAATGATTTACTCTCTGCCATTGCCGCACAAGCATTTGCTTCTTGGCACGCGCAAGCTAAGCAAATATTTACTGATAATGAACTTTCTGACAGAGAAAAATATCATGCCTTTGTTCATTATTATGTACGCTTTGCCACTGAAAATGCGGCTATTTATAAATTAATGTTTGGTAGCACGCTTTGGAAAAAAGAAGGTGAAAAACAAAAAAGCTCGCAGAAACTTATTGACGCTGCATATCCAAGTTTTCAATTTCAAGTAGAGATGACTCAATATTGGCAGCAAAAGGGGTTATTAACTAAATCGCAAAATACGCTGCGTCTTGCCCAAGTTAGCTGGGCTACATTGCATGGTATAGCGCAACTTGTCATTGATGGTATTTATGCTGATGCAAGCCAAATAGATGAAATGTGCCAGTGTGCGGTAGAGCTATTCTTATCTCAGCAAAATTAGAGAATTTAACATTCTACCCCATTAAACACGCCATTTACCCCAACAGTAGTTGTAAATAAAAAGTAAATCATCTATAAACTTTAAGTTACTTTGAAAAATGTAATGAGATGTTTCGCTCACTAGAATTTTACTTAAATTCCCCGTAGTATCGAGCAATCGTGCTTTCGCATGTCGATAAAACGCTAAGCGAAATCACCTAAACATTGAATATTGATAATATAAAATGAGAGTCAAATAATGAAAGCGATGATCACAAGCGCTGTCTGTTCTTCTTTACTGCTACTAAGCGGTTGTAGCAACAGCGACAATAACGATACAACACAAAGCAGTGTTGAAGCCCCACAAAAAACAGCATTAACATCAGGCATTGAACAAGCAAACATGGACAAAAGTGTTCGTCCACAAGATAACTTTTACCGTTATATCAATGGCGGTTGGATGAATAGCCATGAAATTCCGGGTGATAAAACAGCGATTGGCTCATTCTACGACTTACGTGATAAAGCCGATGATGATGTTAAAGCCATCATTGAAGAGCTTGCCGCCACTGAAAACTTAAAAACAGGCACTGATGAGCAAAAAGTTGCCGATATCTTTCGCTCATACATGGACAGCGAAACACGTAATGCCGCAGGTGTTGCGCCAATTCAGTCTATTTTAACGGCAATTGAAAATATCAAAAGCAAAGACGATTTAGCTAACTTCTTTGGCACTTATTCAACTGCAGGTATCAACAACCCATTAGCGCTTTATATTAGCATTGATGCTAAAGACTCAGAAAATTATGCCATTCACATTTGGCAAAATGGCTTAAACCTTCCTGACAGAGATTACTATTTTAATGAAGCAGAGCGCTTTGTTAATTTACGCAACGGCTATGTTACCCACATTGAAAACATGTATAACTTAGCCGGTATGGAAAACGGCAAGGACGCAGCCAAAAACATCATGGCCTTAGAAACGAGTCTTGCTAATTACCACTGGACACGTGTTCAAAGTCGTGACAGTGAAAAGCGTTATAACAAATTCGCCACGGCAGATTTGAATACACTAACAGATAAATTTAACTGGCAAGCTTTTTTAGCTGCTGAAAATGTTGCTAGCCAAAAAGATATTATTATTAATCAACCTGACTTTATTGAAGGATTCGGCAAAGTATTCGATGAAACATCACTTGATATTTGGAAGCAATACTTAACTTTCAATACCTTAAGTGCATTTTCAGCTTATTTAACTGCTGATCTTGATAACGAAAACTTTGACTTTTTCTCAAGACAACTTAGTGGTCGTCAAGAGCAAAAACCACAGTGGAAACGTGGCGTTAGCGTAGTGAACTCAAACTTAGGCGAAGTGATTGGTAAAGTCTATGTTACCCGCCACTTTACCCCGGCTGCGAAGTCTCGCATGAGTGAATTAGTTGAAAATTTACGTAATGCTTATGGTGCAAGTATTGATGATCTAGCATGGATGTCTGAAGATACTAAAAAAGCAGCACAGGTAAAACTTGCCGCTTTTACGCCTAAAATTGGTTACCCTGACAAATGGGAAGACTATTCAGATTTAGTGATAAAATCAGATGATTTGGTGGGGAATATCATTCGCTCTCGCCAAGTATCTAGCCAAAAAGAAATCAGCAAATTGGGTGGGCCAATTCGCAAGTGGGAATGGCATATGACACCGCAAACAGTCAATGCCTATTACAACCCACCAGCTAACGAAATTGTTTTCCCTGCAGCAATTTTACAACCACCTTTCTTTAATATGAAAGCAGATGACGCGGTAAACTACGGTGGTATCGGTGCGGTAATCGGTCATGAAATGGGACATGGTTTTGATGACCAAGGTAGTAAGTATGATGCAACAGGTAACTTACGCAATTGGTGGACAGAGCAAGATCTTAAAGAATTCGCTAATCGCACTCAAGCCTTAGTTAAGCAGTATGCTGCTTACCAAGTATTTGATGATTTAAATGTCAATGGTGAGCTGACCTTAGGTGAAAACATTGGCGATTTATCAGGTGTTACAATTGCTTATAAAGCTTATAAAGCTTCTTTAAACGGCAAAGAAGCGCCAGTGATTGACGGTTTAACTGGCGATCAACGCTTCTTTATGGGTTACGCTCAGATTTGGCGTTCAAAGATTGTTGAAAAATCTATGCGTAATCGCGTAGCAACTGATCCTCATTCACCGGGCGAGTTTCGTGCTTTAGGCTCACTTTCAAATATGAATGAGTTTTACGACGCATTCGATGTAAACGAAGGTGATGCCATGTATATAGCACCTGAAGAGCGCGTAAAAATTTGGTAGATCTTTTATTCTAGCAATAACATTTACTCGTTATTAAAAAGCAGCTTCGGCTGCTTTTTTAATTCTACTCTCAGGCTTCAGTTAAAATACATAACAAATACCTACAACCCACATTCACGAGCTCTTATCTTTTCTTCTAGTATAAAAAACCTTGTTCGCACTAACATAAACCACCAACCAATAAAACAATTGATAATTATTATCATTTAGATTATCATGTCGGCAATTGTTAATTCTAAAGAAAATCTTGTTATGTACGTTTGTATTTGTCACGGTGTAACTGACACACAAATTGAAGTCGCGGTAGATAATGGTGCTCACACAATGAGACAGCTAAACCGTGAGTTGAAAATAGGCTCTCAATGCGGCAAATGTTGTCAATGCAGTAAACGAGTGTTAAACAGTAAATTGATGCAAATTGCTGAAGCTGAGCCAAGCGCTGCTTAGTGGTTAAATAAACCAACCTAAATGACTCTAGTAATAGTCTAGCGCTTGTAAAGGGCTACTTCAGCGTCACTGTAACTATTCCTTATTCCATCATGGATTGTAAATAGTTTTCCAAACCTGCATTAGCAATTAAATATTGCTGAGACTCGATCCAATCAATTTGCTCTTCAACATTTTCTAACAACTCTTCCACGCAATCTCTACTAATGTAATCTTGCTCTTGTTCGCATGCCTGGATAACCGCTTGTAATACAGCCCTAGAATCATGTTCTAGATCCATATTTGCCTGTAACATCTCAGGGGCATTTTCGCCAATATGCAAGCGCCCTAAGTCTTGCAAATTAGGTAAACCTTCCAGAAATAATATCCGCTCAATCAATTCATCTGCCTGCTTCATTTTCTCAATAGAGATTTTATAATCCGCTTTATTTAGTTTATTAAGTCCCCAATTTTTATACATTCGTGCATGCAAAAAATACTGGTTGATTGCAATCAGCTCCACTGCCAATGCCTTATTAAGTAGGGAAATTATAGTTTTACTACCTTTCATAACTCATTACCTTTTATGCTTAAAACCTTTCTCTTAAGCACCTAAGTGACTACCCATATGCGACTGAATGTAATTATTTAGTCCAACTTTATCAATCAAGCCCAACTGTTTTTCAAGCCAGTAAACATGATCTTCTTCAGTATCTTCTAGCAGCTTTTCTAACATTTCACGGCTTTGATAATCTTGCTCTGCTTCACATAAACTAATACTTTCTTTTAAAGCAGCGACGACTTCCATCTCTAGCACGAGATCATTTTTCAACATGGAAGGAACATCGTCACCAATAATCAAATCACGGCGATCGGTTAAATTTGGCGTTCCTTCTAGAAATAAAATGCGTTTTATTAATGCATCAGCATGGGTTATCTCTTCTTGCATTTCATGGTCTAGCTGCTCAAATAGCTTATCTAATCCCCAATCTTGATACATACGTGAATGGGTAAAATATTGATCTATTGCTGCCAATTCATTATGTAATAAGCCATTAAGACTAGCGATAACTTTACTATTGCCTCTCATTTTTTTACTCCGTATCTAAAACAATAATATTAAGCCTAGTCTAAATTTTTGTTTTTGCACTAAAGTCACTAACAATTAACCTAATATAAATCAATAACCTATAAATTAACCTCAGTCATCGTCTTCTATATCTATTTAGCCATCTAAACATCTAAAGGTTGCTTATTAATACAACTCAACGTAGAATCGCACTTATACGCTAGGGAATGAGGTGCCTTATTCAATTAAAAACTCCTCAACTGTACCCGCAACTGTGATTCGTAAAGTGATTGAAAATTATCAAATATTCGATAAGTCAGATACCTAGCTTTAGCAAATATACATTTTAAACAGCGTTACTTTGTGTGCGGGAAAACACCAATACATTATGTCAATACAACTACAAGTTGATCAGCTTCATTGGCAGATCAACGACAAAGTGATTCTAAATAATATCTCCTTCAAAGTGAGTAAAGGAGAAGTGATCGGTATTATCGGCCCAAATGGCGCAGGTAAAACCAGCTTGCTAAACAGCATCACTAAGCAAGTGAAAAATTCAGCCAATTCAAAACTGACCGGCACTATCCATTTAAAAAACAAAGAGCTAAAACAGTACACTTCAAAACAACTCGCTCAACACTTTGCCTTAGTTGCGCAAAAATCTGAGCCAATATTCTCATTAACCGTCACTGATATTGTTAAACTGGGTTTATTGCCTCATCAAGGATTATTCACCCTTGATAGTGACCATGATAAAGAGCAAGTAAAACTAGCCTTAAGCAAGGTCGGGTTAGCAAATTCATCAGAAAAAAGCTTCAATCAACTATCGGGCGGAGAGCAGCAAAGAGTGCTCATTGCGAGGGCATTAGTACAAAGGGCACAAATTTTAATTCTCGACGAGCCTACCAATCACCTTGATGTATTTTATCAACATCAAATATTACAGTTAGTAAAGCAACTAAAAATAACGGTTATTATGACAGTGCACGATCTCAATTTAGCCAGTCAGTACTGCCAAAGGTTATTGCTACTTAACCAAGGAGAGCTTATTTGTGATGGCAACCCAGATGAAGTACTCAGTAAAGAGAATTTACAACAAATATTTAAGTTACCCTGTTTGCTAGAGCGCGATCCGTTCACTCATACACCTAGAGTCTACTTCTCACCACCGCATCAAGAAGATGAATATAAAAGTAGTGGTGCAAACAATGGTTAATGTGCTCTCGCTCAATAAACTCACAACTAAAGTCTGTTTACTCACCGCCTTCCTATTGATTTCATTGGTAGCTGGGTTAAATTTTGGTCCTGCCAACTTTACTCCTGGACAAGTATTGAACTGTTTAATAGCCAGTTGTGATAATCCAATTAGTGAAATGGTCATTTGGCAGGTTCGTGTACCTAGAGTATTAGTCGCTCTCGTTGCCGGCATGGGCTTGGCAATTACCGGCGCTATTTTACAAAACACCACCCGTAATCCACTTGCCGATCCCTATTTGTTTGGTATTATTTCAGGGGCTGGTTTAGGTGCTACATTAGCAAACTTAATTTTAGGTGATGAGCTAAGCATTACCCTTCCCCTTGCCGCATTTCTTGGCGCTTTATTTGCCATCACTATCGTTGTCTTTATTGCTAAAGCATTACAACGCATGGAGCAATTACTGCTCGCAGGTGTGGCAGTATCTTTCATGCTGTCTTCAATCACCCAATTTATACTTTATTTTGGCGAGCCTTTTGCGACTAACCGAGTAATTTTTTGGTTAATGGGTAGTTTAGCCCGAGTAGAAATGAGCAATTTTTACGTCATAGCCACTATACTATTAATTGCTATTGCAATTATTATCGCCTTACATAGACAAATTGATGCCCTATTACTGGGTGATGAAAGTGCGGCGAGTTTAGGGGTCAATGTAGACCAATTAAGGTTATTGATGCTTGGTCTATGCGCAGCCTTAAGTGCAACTATTGTCGCGTATTGCGGTGGTATTGGTTTTGTCGGTTTAATGATCCCTCACATAGTTAGACAACTTATTGGCGTAACCACATTAAAATTAGTGCTAGGTAGTGCGCTTATTGGCGGCTCTTTTCTCATTTGGGTTGACATTATTGCACGCTCAGCATTGACTCATGCTGAAATTCCTATCGGCATAATTACTTCGGCATTGGGCAGTATTTTCTTCCTATTTATTATGCTTAGAACACGTAAGACCAATTAACAGTAAAAAGGACGAATTCAAAAATGAATGATAAAAATAGCCAGCACAAAAAACGCATGCAAGCCGTTAAAGAAAAAGTTGACCAACGCATCGAAAACGCTCAAGAAGAGCGAGGTATAGTCATTGTCATCACCGGTAATGGTAAAGGAAAGTCTACCTCAGGTTTTGGCACCATTGCTCGTGCTGCTGGTCATGGCCTTAATGCAGCTGTCGTGCAGTATATAAAAGGAACGTGGGCATGTGGCGAACGTCAATTACTAGAGAATGCTGGCGTATCCTTTGACGTTATGGGCACAGGGTTCACATGGAACACACAGGATAAAGCACAAGATATAGCCGCAGCACAAAAAGTATGGCAACGAAGTAAAGAGCTACTGTCTGATAGTAGGGTTGATGTTCTATTGCTCGATGAAATCACTTACATGGTTGCTTATAAATATATTGATTTGGAAGAAGTGCTAAGCGCAATTAAAAATCGCCCTCAATCTCAACACGTGATCATTACTGGCAGAGGGTGCCACCGAGCGATTATAGAGTTAGCTGATACCGTGAGTGAAGTACAATCTATCAAGCACGCTTTTGATAATGGAATCAAAGCGCAAAAAGGAATTGATTGGTAATAACCTAACCAATTCATTCAACCTACATCATTTAACAAGAGAAAGTGACTACAATGCTCAAATTCATATTGCCCCTAGTGATTGCTTGTTTAAGCGTCACAGTGTCAGCACAAGCTGAAACTAGTACAAAGGCTAAGCCTAGCATTATTGCACTGTCTCCACATATCGTGGAAATGCTTTATGACATTGGTGCTGGCGAGCAAATTATTGGCACAACGTCACACGCTGACTACCCTGAGCAGGCAAAAAAAATTCCTGTCATTGGCAATTACTTACGTATTCAAATTGAAAAAGTTATCGCCCTACAGCCTGATTTAATTATTGCGTGGAAAAGTGGTAACCCCAGTGATGATATAGCGCGTTTACAGCAGCTTGGTTTTAATATTATCTATTCTCAACCAAGTACCTTTGAAGATGTCGCTAAAGAAATGCGTGATTTTGGTCAGTTAACTGGGCATATAGAGCAAGCAGAAAAAAAAGCTCAACAGTTCTTACAACAGCTGAGTATTATTAAAAAACAATATCAACACAAGAGCCAAGTTGTTGGGTTTTATGAGTTATGGTCAAGACCCTTAACGACAGTCGCTAAAGGTAGTTGGCCACAACAGTTCTTGAATATATGCGGTATTGATAATCCATTTAAACAGGTGGCGGTATCTTACCCACAAGTTAATATTGAAAAAGTATTGCAAACGCCAATACAACTTATTATTCAGCCATTATCGGTAAATCAAACGGAAAGACAGGGCTTTAACTGGCAAGATTGGTCTGTCATTCCAGCAGTAAAAAACAAGCAAATTATTCAGCCAAATGCTGATGCCATGCACCGTATGACAGCGCGTAGTATTGAAGAGTTAAAGCTTTTGTGTGCCGCCATTGACGATACACGCCAGTGGTTATTAAACAATAAAACACACTAGTTGCATTGTTTTAAGCTTCTTTTGCTTGTTGCTTGCTTTATTGCCTAATGATTGTTGCCGCTACAATGAGCAACAATCATTTTTATAAAAAACAGCATTGTTGAACTAATTTAAGCTAATTTCAATTTCATACTGCCTAAAATCACTCAGCAAACTAGTCTCATTTTTGTCTAAATTGCCACCTTGATAAAATTCAATATAATCAAAATAATCGCTTGTTTTGCTACTTTTTTGCAATAAGACCTTGGTTGATTTTTTAGCCGTATCACTGTTAATAATATTTTCATAACCCGTTAAAGGGCCACTCATGGCTATTGTTCCCTGCTCGCGCCCATAGTGTGTCCATGTAGCAGGCATGAGTAACTGAGTCTGTGGCTCATAGGCAGTGTAACTAAAGCTAATCACCGCCATTGGATATCCAGAAACAGCGCTATAATCATAGCTTCCATCCGCTTTTATTTCAGAAAAATTGATATCGTCAACTTCAGGCCTTTGTTTACTGGCTTCAACTTCAAATGACTGCTGATGGTTCGCTGAAATGAGTTGATGATGACTTTTTATTGTCGTGTCACCAAAAATGGAACTGGTTTCTTGAAAAGTGACACTCGCATTTGACTGATAAAATGTTTCACTGACATAAGGGTGACTTTTAAACAGCAATAAATGGCTTTGATTTTCGACTATTTCCTGTAAAAAATGTTCATTAGTTTGAATCAACTGCAAGGTTGAAAAATCTTCATGAGGCGTTGATAACTCGACAAGATCAGCCACCTGGAAAGCAGGAACTGACCAAACACCTTCAACATTTTCACTAAAATCGGCTAAAAACTCACTGGTGCCAATCTCTTGCTGGTTAACATCCTCACCAAGTACAGAAAAAGATTGTAACGGCCACTCACCCTCAATTTCTCTACAAGCCATTACATTTTCAAAAATTGTTGTTTGGTCGTCTACAGCAGACCAGGTTTCAAAATTTAGTGAGCTGGTAACTTGTGAGCGTAATGCAAAAGGTCGATGTTTTAGCTCAACATCTTGTGTCACACATTCACAGCTACTGTTATCCACTAAATTATCAAACTGAGCATGGTACATTGCAGGTGTAGTCGTTTTGGCTTGAAAAAAGCTCACTATATTTAAACCTTCTGCTTCATCAGCATGCTGATTTTTCGCCACTAAAGTATAGTTAAGACGTGCTTGCAAGCTAGTAAAGGTTATTACTCCATTTTCATCGGCTTGATGACTTGCCACTGTTTGCCAATCATTATCTTGCAATAGCAGCTCTATATGAGTAAAAGGCACAGAAACACCACAACTATTAGTTAATTGTGAAGTGAGTGAAAAGGTATATTCTACTGGCTCTACAGGCTCAGACTCAGAGCTACTACCAGAGCCACCACAGGCTTGAAGGAAAATAGTTAAAGGCACGAACAAGAATAAATTTTTTTTACAACGACTAAATAGCGAATGGGGAGAAGAATTTAGCAAGATAAGCTTTCCATTGACTTGAGAATAATAATTGACCGCAATTATACCCAAGCCACATGATAATGCGAGTTTGCAAGTCGCTAAAAGCCGTAGGATCCTTATTTATTTTGTAAATACTGCGTAAGTTTTTGTAAGCGAAGCGTAAGTCGCCTCCTAGTTAACCACCTTTTGCTTGTGGCAAATTGACCACATTTTCTCGTTATATTGTTGCATATAATTAATCACTTTATCTCGCTCAACCCTATCTTGAGCAGTCTTAATAACATCTCCGGTATTAGGCATATACCTTTTTCCACACAAAGCGATAGCTGATTTAAACTCACTTACGCTAAGACCCGGCACATTAATACCGCGTGTTGTCGTCACTAATAAGCGATAATCTTCATTTTGCTTTGCCTGAGCCAGTGCTTGCTCTAGCTCAAAAAGAGAGGGCTGTTGAGCAGTATCTTCACCTTCGTTTTGACTGAGAGTGCTACTACAGCTTGCCGCTACCGGTATCAAAAAAATTAATAGTATATATTTCAGCATAACTACCCTTGTTTATTCCAAAAATTATTCACACGCGCATTAGGTAAAATTAGCACCAGAATAGCGAATAGCAGCCAGAAAATACTGCCAGAAGATTTTTTTTCTGGTACTGGGGCTTCCGGCTCTACTGGCGGTGGTATAGGATCAACCATAGCAACAACAGAGATCGTTGCCATGTAGACATCACTACTGATGCCATCCTTATGAGTAATTATGCCAACGCTAAGCTCCCCTGAAAAGCTGCTCTCGGGGGTAATCGTATTTCCCGCAACAGAATAGTTAGCGCCACTTTCAATAGTCAGTGATGTTGGGGTATCACAGCCATAAGTAAAGAGCCCCATGGTAAGCGTTAGACTCTCGCCTTGATTCATAGATAGTGTTTGCTGATTTGAAATAGCAATATCAGTGGTCGCTGCGCTTTTGGCAATTGAAAAATTGCCTTTATTAATGGCAAAAAAGATATTATCACTGCAAACCACTTTCACTCTCGCCATGCTAGAATTGATATCATTAGCACAATGTGTTGCTAAAGAGACCTCAGTGCTGCCGTTATTTACCACATTATGCGCAAGTGTTTTAGTAAAATTATTCCCGCCATCAGTTGAGAGTAAAATGTCCACAGAGGCACAATTAATAGGGTTATTATTGGTTTGAGCCACTTGCCAACTAATGTTTTGACTATTACTAGTCCAGGTATCATTTATTACTGGCGCCGTAACTGCAAAAGCCTCTCCGGTATCAACCACGGTTATTTTTGTGGTATCAAAACTCACCCCACCTTCACCATCTCTCACTAACAAGCGAAAATTCATTGTTCGGTTGGTCGTCGGCAATACTTCACCAATACTGCTAGAGTCAGTTAATATATTATCCAGTTTAGGTAATATTCTATTGCTGCTACTCACAGGCGACCAAGCACGAAATAAGGGGCGAGAGCCATCATCAACTTGCTCTGCATTTGAAGCAGTTGCAGCACCTAAGTCAAACTGTTGCCAACTAAAGGTCAAATTATCACTATCAACATCAGTAGCGCTGCCAATTAACATAAATGGAGTTTGCGCAGGAATAGTTTGATCAATACCCGCATCAACAATAGCAGTGTTATTCATGGCACCAGTAACACTGCCGCAGTTTTTACCAAAGCCTGTGCTGATGTAATCATTTATTTCATCAATAGATTTAGTATGGAAAAAAGCATCCGAATGGTTTTGTAAGTTTTGACTACCACATAGCCCCGCATAACTCATAATGGTTGAGCCACTGCCCACTTCATATGCAGCATCAATAACGCGGTTGTCAGCACACGCACCAGCTGTGCCATTAAACGTATGATTAGCAGCAAACTGATGACCAATTTCATGGGCAACATAATCAATATAAAAAGCATCATTTACAGGAGTCCCAGCCCCAGTAACACCGTCCCCTTTATATTGTGAATTACAAACAACCCCAAAAAAAGCCAAGCCGCCACCGCCTGTACCGACCACATGACCAATATCATAACTGTTGCTGCCAATAATATTATCAATTGTTTGAGTGTTGATAGCGCCATCATCGCTAGTATTATCAAAAGGATCGGTAGCAGGATCCGTGAAAATAAGTAAGTTATTATTAGCCACCAACTCTAATTTAATCGCTAAGTCACGTTGATATACTTCATTTAAACGATTAACTAATGTGGCTATTTCTGCCATAGCGCTGTTCACTGTTCCGCCATGAAATTGGGTATATTCTGCCGCAGTAGAAATCGCAAGCCGATAGGTTTTAATCGCACTTTGACTCGGAGCACTCTTCGCCGCTGTTGATTGACTATTTTTTCCTGTTTTATCCGTTGATTTCAACAAATCTGAGGACGTAGCGGGTAATAGTTTTGGCTGATGAAATTGATATTTTGCTCTTTCAGCCAGTTGAGTATTTTTCCCTAAATAGCTTTGATAATTATCTGTTTGAATTTGCTCACGCTTTAAAGCACGGTTTTTAGCGTGTTTTCCTTCAAAAACAGGCGCTGCAACTAATGATATTTCCGGCTCAACAAAGACAAGCTCGCCATCATAATAAAACATGCCATGAAAACCATTAGGAGTAATATCAAAACGACCTGAATTATTGGAATTGCCCACTTCAACGCCTGTAAATGTCTTAATTTCAGGGTAGGCTTGTGCCAATTCATCCGCCATAATGCTGCTTGCAACCAAGGTAAAATCAGCCAATTGTCCACTCGGCAATGGCACTGAAATAACCACACTATCACTCTCTTTAAGCAATATAGTCCGTAACTGATTGACATCCGTAGCGTATGTTTGTGACATTGATTTTGCAGGCATAACGTTCTTAGCAGCAGCTATAGCTGACAATGAACTTTTCTGCCAATAACTAAACTGACTAGTGGCTTGATTAGCCAAGACTAAATTTGCCAAGGTTAACGAATAGCCAATAAACAACCAGCCTAATAACATCCAAAACTTTATCATAATGACTTCTACTTCAAGTTATTTCTAGGTTAAAGGGTAGCGCTAAAGGCATAAAAAAACCACCGATAATAAGGTGGTTTTTTTAGTAACAATCAATTCATAAACTAACTTGATGGTAACTCTTGTGGCTCAATAACAGGTTTATTTTCGTGCTGACTTTTCTTTTTACGGGTAAATAAACCACGTATATCTTCAATAATCATATATAAGCTTGGAATAAAGACTAAGGTGACTATTGTCGCGAATAAAACACCAAATGATAAAGACACTGCCATAGGAATAACTATTTGTGCTTGTGCGCTGGTTTCAAAAAAGATAATCGGTGCTAAGCCAATGAAGGTTGTCAGTGAGGTCAATAAAATTGCTCTAAAACGTTTTGTTCCTGCATGCATTACCGCATCTTTCAATCGCTCACCACGTTTTCTAGCTTTGTTAACATAATCAACCATCACCAGTGAGTCATTAACAACAACCCCTGATGCTGCAAGTATGCCCATCACAGAAAGAGCGCTTAAGTCCATACCTAGGATAAAGTGCCCCATAACTGCACCAATAACACCAAAAGGAATAACCACCATGATCATTACGGCTTGAGAGTATGATCTTAACGGTATAGCGAGCAATGAAAAGATCACCATTAAAGAAATTACAAAATCTCTTAGCTGGCTATCTGCACTGTCCATTTCTTCTTGAATGCGACCTGATACTTCACTTTTTACCAGTGGGTATTGTCTTAATAACTTAGGAATATAGTTATCGCGTATATCCTTGGCCACTTCAAACGGCTCAACTTGCTCAGCATCAACACTGGCCCAAACATTAATGGTACGGTTACCATTTTCACGACGAATACGAGTAACACCGTCCGTTAAGGTGATCTCTGCAAGTTCAGAAAGCGGTAATTCTGCGCCATTTGGCGCTTGAATCATCACATCGTCAACATGGCCAACACTGCTACGTTGCTCTAGCGGGTAACGCACCATAACTTTGATTTCTTCACTGTCACGTAAAATACGTTGTGCTTCTAGGCCATAAAAACTGTAGCTTACTTGTGAAGCTATCTCTGCCAATGATAATCCCATACTGTGAGCTAAAGGCTTTAAGGTAAATTGAACTTCTTTGGCACTGGTTTGGCGAGAATCATTAACATCACCAACCCCTTTAAGTGAGTTCAGTTTTGCTTTCAATTCTTTCGCTGCAGCTAATAGTTGCGCGTCATTTTGGCTTTCTAACCTAAAGGCAACATCACCATCATCACGGCCACCGCCAAATAAATTATCATCAATTGATAGCGACTTAACACCAGGGTAGTTTGGAATAGCATTTCGCCATAAATCAGCTAACTCAAAAGTATTAATAGGTCTTTCTTTTGGAATAACTAATTTAACCATCACTCGGCCACTAGTACGGCTTCGTAAATCAACCTGCATATCGGCAATCATAGAATTACCGTATTGGGTTTCAATATCTTTATCAACTTTATAAATAATACGTTCAATATTGAGCAAGGTTTCTAATGTTGACTTTTCAGAAGCATCAACATTCATTTCAACGCTAACACGCGGAAAGTCATGAGGTATTTTAGGTTGACCAATAAAACGGACAAAGCCACCACTAAATAGGCCAGCACTCAATAACATTAAACTGATGAAGAACATCAAAACGGCATAGCGATATTCAAGACAAATAGCTAACGTAGGACGATAAGTATTTTCAATAAAAGCTTTTAGTTTGGTATCAATCCAACGGCGAAGTCTATCCAATGGATTTTTAGGATTGAACGCTTTCATTTTCATTGTAACTAAGTGAGCAGGTAAAATAAGTTTTGATTCAATTAAAGAGAAAATCAAACAAAGCACGACGACAGATCCAATGGCTTTACCAAAAGCCGATGAAGGCCCTTCGCCAAATAAAAATGGTACAAATACCGCAATAGTGGTGAGTACACCAAAGGTTGCTGGCATAGCAACACGTTTCACACCTCTAATGACATTCTCAGTTGAGTGACCATGCTCTTCTATTTCGTCGTGAGCACTTTCTCCCATCACAATGGCATCATCGACGACAATACCTAGTACTAATATAAAGGCAAAAAGACTGATAACGTTGATAGTGACATCAACAAATTCCATTGGCATGATCAATAGTGTACCTAGGAAACATACAGGTAAACCCATCATTACCCAAAACGCTAAACGTACACGTAAAAACAATGCCAACATTAAAAATACCAATATGGCACCACTTTGCATGTTGTCTAACATCATGTTTAAGCGACCTTCAAGGTAGTAGGTCATATCAACCCAAATTTCGAGTTTTACCCCTTCAGGTAACACTTCAGCTTTATTGTCAACATAGGAGTTAATGACTTTAGCTACGTCAGTAATGCTTTGATTATCTGCTGCGCCAACAAACAAGGTTACAGAGTTTTTACCATTGAACTTAGAGTATTGTAAGCCTTCTTCAAAACCATCGACGATAGTGGCTATATCACCCAACAACACCTTGGTTCCATCTTCTAAGGTTATTACAGGTATTTGCTCAAATTCATGACCACGATAAGCTTGGTTTTCAACGCGTAAATTGATATAGCCATTTTCTGCACGAATCTGTCCAGCAGACATATTACGAGAATAACTACGTACGGCATCAGCAACACTTCTAAAGCTTAAACCATATTCTCTAAGCCTATCTTTACTCACTTCTACTGAGATTTCATAACCTAAGCCACTATATAAATTAGAAACATTAATGCTAGGGAGTTGTTGAACTTCATCATGAACTTTACGTCCTAATTCTTTAAGCTCTGCATTGGTAAGGTCTCCATACAAACTAATATACATGACTTCTTGAGTGAACTTTTCACGTTCAATCTTGATACGTTCCATGCCATCAGGAAAACTGGCTATTGAATCAATGGCAGACTTTACTTCCTCCAAAACAACTTGCGGATCATAATCTAGCTCAACTTCAAACCAACCATTTGAATAGCCCCGATTAGAATAAGTAATCACCCGTTTAAGGCCTTGCACTGTTTCTAATGCTTCCTCAATTTTTATGGTGATCCCTTCTTCAACCTCTTGTGGTGCAGCGCCAGGGTATGGGGCTGCATATGAAATCCAATTAATTTTTACTTGTGGAAACATTTGCTTGTTAATTGTTTGAATGGTGAGAAAGCCACCCAGTAAAATAAAAACCATTAATAAGTTAGCCGCAATAGAATTACGCGCAAACCAAGCAATTATCCCCTTGTTGGTATCAATAGAAGAGTCAACAACCTTTTCTGCTGCTGATTCTTCTTTATCGTGTGTATTATCACTAAGAGAGCTCATCATTACTCTCCCTTATTGTCATTACTAGCGACTTGGGTGTCATCATTTTCATCGCTTTGCTCTTCACCCTCATTAGAATCAACTTCTTCAATATCACTTGCTAGTGCTAGCTTCATACCATCAACAGGATAATCTAAGGCAGAAATAATCATTTGGTCACCATCAAGCAAACCACCAGAAACAATAACATTGCCGCCTTGTTGACGAACAATATCAATAGCAGCGTAATGAAGTTTTGACTCATTATCTAAAATAGCAACCGTGTCATTAACAATAAGGTAGCGTGGCACCAGACTAGCGTTAGCAATATGTTGACCGAAAATCTCAGCTTTGACATAGGTGCCAAACCTTAATGGCTGATCATTGTTTTTTGACGTGATTTGATAGGGGTCTTGAATTTCAGCAACTAAATAACTCATGCGGCTTTTAGCATCAATTACACCTTCGTTACGCGCTATATTCGCTTGCCACTTAACATCCATACCAGCATATACGCCATTTAGCGTCACTTTTGCTTTTTCACCTTGGTTTTCCAAAAACTGTAGTTGATTATCTGCAACAGGTAAGCGCACTTCAGCGATAGCGGTACCAAGTAATTTACCTAGTTGTGAGCCTGTGCTAACAAAAGAGCCAAGACCTATCATTCTGCTTTCTATCATTGCATCATAAGGGGCTTTTATTTCAGTACGTTGTAAGTTACGTTCAGCTCTAAGTACAGAAGCCTGTGCCGCTTTTACTCGTGCTAGCTCTTGCGCTAATTGCGGTTTACGCAAACTTAGCTCTGTAGGTGAGGTATCGGTAATTTGCTTCCACTCACGTTCAGCAACTTTACCGTGTGCTAGCTCTTGCTCTAAGGCTGCTTTTGCTGACGCCATATTTGCCTGTGCATCAATCAATGCTGCGTGATAATCATTTGGATCTATACGGGCAAGTAACTGGCCTTTTTTCACCAAGCCACCACGTACAAACACATCATTTAATTCAACAATTTCACCGCTCACCTGTGCCACTAACATTGTTTCATATTTTGGTTTGATAACGCCGTAAGAGTCTACATGCAAGGTCATAGGCGCTACAGAAATGGCTTCTACAGCAACGATAGGCGTAGTATCTACTTTTTCTTTTTCTTCTGGTGGCTTTTTCATACTAGAAAAACCAGCAAATGCAATGATTCCAGCTGCTAAAATGGCAATAGGTATTATAATTTGTTTTTTACGGGCCACTGTTTTATCCCTCTTGAATTCAAGTGTTTGATCATATTAATTTCATAAATAGGTAACTACAGACAGTTACCGCATTCTAATGCGCTAAATAATAACGAATAACGCATCACGAATTACTACAAAGTTGTAACTGTGTATTTCAAAATGTGCGCCGATTTGCCAAAAAGTGCTAAAAAAAGCAATATAAAAACAATTTTTCCATTAAAAACAAGAACATATGAATCACAATTTAATAACTGTTTTTTTGTTTTAATTATCATAAACTGAACCATCAAATAGGCTTTTAGTTTATTTCACCAATTTTTAAACGTTTCCAAAATTTTAGTTGGCAAATTAACCACTCTCTTAGCTATTTTTAGGAACGACCAAGGAGATCGCATGATTGATAAAATCAGTACCTTTTTTAATACCTTGTTAGCGCAAGAGGATAAAGAAAATGACAATGAACTTTCATTAGAAATTGCCTGTGCAGTTTTGCTATGTGAAGTAATGCGTGCCGATAGCGTTTACACCGAAGCAGAGCAAGAGCAACTAAGTCTTATCTTAACTAAGCAGTTTGATCTTAATGAGCAAGAAGTTAGCACTATACTGGCACAAGCATTTGAATTAAGTGAAAACGCTAATGATTTTTACCAATTTACTTCGACACTCAATCAGCAATATTCATTAGATGAGCGCATCAAAATAGTCACTTTACTTTGGCAAGTCGCCTATGCTGATGGTGAACTAGCCAGCATTGAAGAGCATATCATTAGAAAAATTGCCGATTTACTTCATTTACGACATAGCGAATATATAGCGACAAAAATTGCTGCCGAAGCATTTAAAAATCAGTTATCATAGCATCTTGAGTTTATCCCCAAATTTCAGGCAACTTTATGTCGCAAACCAATGCCAATATTGGCAAGTACAACACCTTAAACGTTATCGCAGTGACTGATAATGGCGCTTATCTTGATGGCGGTGATTTGGGTGAAATTTTACTCCCAAATCGTTTTTTACCCAATGATTGTCAAATAGGTGCCAGCCTTGATGTTTTTATCTATTTAGATTCTGCCGACCGACTTGTTGCTACAACGGAAAAAGCACTTGGGCAGGTAGGTGAGTTTGTGTCGTTAAAAGTTGCGCAAGTTAATAAAATGGGGGCTTTTTTAGATTGGGGCTTACCAAAAGATTTGCTCGTGCCTTATAACCAGCAACACACAAAAATGGAAGTGGGTAAATATTATTTAGTGCGTATTTTTCTTGATCAACGTACTGAGCGAATTGCCGCATCAAGTAAACTAGACAAGTTTATCGATATTTGGCCTGCAGAATATAAGCAAGGTGATAAAGTTAAACTCATCATTGGTGGTAAAACCGATCTCGGTTTTAAAGCAATAGTAAACGACTTGCATTGGGGGTTATTGTACGACAATGAAATTTTCCAACCATTGCGCATCGGTAAAAAAATTGATGGCTATATCAAACAAGTGCGTGAAGATGGACGTTTAGATCTTATCTTAACGCGTGGTAGTAAAAATACTGTCAATAATTTCGCTGATACACTATTGGCACACTTGGCGAAGAATAATGGCTTTAGCCCGCTCCATGACAAAAGTGCGCCAGAGTTGATTCAAAAAACCTTGGGGGTGAGTAAAAAAACCTTTAAAGCGACTATTGGTAATCTTATGAAGAAGGGGAAACTAACCATAGAGAAAAATGGTATTAGATTAAAGTAGCAAGCTTGTTCCCTCTAAATGCCAAGCATTCACTTGCTTCTTAACGATAGCGCTATGATTCAATGTAAGGTGTAAAAGCGGAGTTAACGCCTACATTGACCAACAATTAACGCAACATAGTAAACCAGCCCATTAACATAGGCAGCAAAGGGAAAGCTAGCATAGCTATAATGACTAATGAAACCTGACCTGCGCCTGTACTATCTTTAAAATCTTCATGGTGAGACATCTTTACAACTTCCTAAAGTGGCATTAAAAACGTGCGCATTCTAGCCGCTAACTCAAATGATGCCTAGTTTTATTTGATCTATATCAAGTATAAATAGTATTAATACTGCATTGTGAAAAAGTAATTAAAACAAAATCAAAAAGTTAATAAAAAAGGAAATATAAATTAATTTTTTTCAAGGGTGGCATAGAAGAGACAATCATTGGTTGCAATCTCAGGATCGGTTGTTGCCATAAAGATTTGCAGACTTTGTTTAGTAAAAATATAGCCGTTTTGAATGCTAAACATAGTATCAAATTGCTCAACGCCCTGTTCATTTTTAGCGGTGAGTGGCAATTTTTCTTTGCCTTCATACCAACCGATAAATTCCCCCTCTGGCGTTAATTGATTATTTAACTGCTCAGCATCTGCGCGTAGAGTTATATCAGCGGTGGGTAAGTGATTATGACCAAAAGCAACACTGACATTAGGCAATAGCTCAACACGACAAGGGTGCCGGTGAATATCAACTTGATTTGCGTGACGGTCAAAAATACTCACTTCATTGGCAAATTTTGTTAAACCTGCATACGCCAATTGATGAGATTGGAGCTGCCCTGCACCACCGCACTCAATAGTTACCGTTGGCGCAGAAAAATTTTGCTCCATAATCGCGCCTACTCGCAAGCCGGTAAGTATCACCTTGTTAGTAAATAGCGAGATTAAATCAAGCGCTTGTTCACTATCATCTATGGCAACTCCAAAAGCAGGACTTAAGCCTGAAGTGTTATGCAAATCAACCACCGCTTCCGGCTTTACCGCTAACACTGCCTGTTTAATTTGCTGCGCTCTCTCGACAATGGCCACATTACTTTTTCCCATGGAGAAATAACGATTTAAGTCTTGCCCAGCTTGTAAATAACGATGAGAAAACTCTGGTGGTAATTGCGCCGCTTCGATATTACAAATAATGATGCGCATATTCGTTGCTGGTTTTGTTTTTTTTCTCAACCATTGATGTACCGCAATAAAGCCTGATGGCTCATTACCGTGGATCAAGGTAGTCACCACCCGAGTACGATTAACATCATGGCCTTGAATATCAATAATGCACAAACCATTGAGTTGTCGTAAAAATTCTAGTGGTGTATCCGCTATAGCATCTATATCAGCTTCGCTATAGTAAGTGGTTTCATTAATAAATATGCTCATCGCCAACATTGCTCCCACTCACTAATAGGGTGACCTGATAATTGATTCTGGTAATACATGGCTAACATTTTTTCACAGGCTTTATCATTAGGTAGCGACTTACGAAGCTGCCTTAAGGTTTGCTTGGCCCAACTGCCGCCTGTTACCCCAACAGACAATCGTTTTTGAATGATCTTTAAATACTTTTCTCGCTCGTCTCTGTCTACACCTAACGTTGTTAACCCGTCATTTGCCACGACTAGCATGTCGTCAATAACATTTCTGATCGGCACTTCAACGGGCTTATTTTGATAATTTTGTGGCCATAAAATAGTCGCGTCTAAACCATTTTTTGCTGCCCGGTAAAAATTATAGTTAGCAAACTGAAAAGGAATGCGAGAAAGGTATTGCTCTATTCTATCTGACAGCCCAACAGCCATACCTATTGTAAAAGCAGCGTTAGCAACCATATCTAACGCCGTTGGTCCTGCCGGTAATGCTCTAAACTCGATACGCACATGCCCTTTCCCAGCAGGCGAGTATATCGGCCGATTCCATGGCCAAGTAGTACCCATATGAAAATCAAGCTCTGCCAACTCAGGGTTTTCCCCTGCATTAACCTGTTTATCGGGGAATAACTGAGGCATGATGGGTTGATAAAGATTGACCGTTTCTGAAAATAATTCCCACGCCCCTTTTCTGACCCAACCATGACCAAAGGTAACTCGTGCAGGCTCGTGCCAATTATTACAATCAGGTGTGCGATTGTCTGTTGACTGCTTAAACAGAGCCACGCGGGTTTCATCCCATGCACATTTACCCAGTAAAACGCCTGAATTGGCAGCGATAGCTAAGGACATAGGTAAAGTTAACTGTGCAGCATTAAAGATGTCAGCAAATTTATCTTTTGCCGTCATTAGATGCACTTGAAAAGAGGTATTCGCTCCTTCTGCACAGACTTCAGAGGTATAAAAATCAACGGGCTCATCACCCTCTATTTTTATATGAAAAGGCTGTCCTCTCAATTTACTTAACTCTCTGGCAAGTAGCTTGTAACGACCGAGCTCTGTCATATATTCATTAGATAAATGCTGCTCTTTAAGCGTCGGTAAAATACCGATTGCTACAGGCTTAGCACCTAGCTTTGCTGACTCAGTATTTAAATGAACAAACTTGGTGATAATTTCTTGCGCTAGCTTGCTAAACGGTTTACCACGAGCTTTTACTGCTTGTAAATTAAGCTCAATATTATATTTATTTAACTCTGCCTGAAATTGCTCATCATCAAGTAATGCAAGCAGCTCTATATTTACCGGGCTCACTTGCTGCTGATCATTCATTAAGTATATTTCTAGCTCTGCGCCAATATAAAGCTCACCGCTGCCAAAATCAGCCTTATTCATGACACGATTAAGGGTATCAAGTTGATCATGAATACGATGATTAAACTTTTCATAATCATCGGCACTAAAATCTTGCTCTGATATATCACGCCCCATAGTATTCTCACTTTATGGCGGTAAAAATTTAATTAACCTGTTTAGTATTACTTTTTGATATTAGAAGAAAATTTAATTTTCTACCAACGAATGATTAATGACTCAGCAGTCTTCGATAAAAACAGGCGTTGCTTTAGGAATGAATTTGAGGTTAACAAGTGCAAGACAACAAAGAAATACCAGAGCACAGGAGTTATTCGCGTTTTACCTGCCAGAAAATTTGCAACAAAAGCGCCTGGCCAACTAACCGCTAAAATAGCAAGATCATGCATTAAAAGTTCCCTTATTAGTGATGTGCATTAGGTACAATTTATCGTGCCTACATCATCAATATTATGCGCTGTTCTATATTCGGGCAAACCTTCTATTAACTTAGTTAAGCTATCATTGCGCTAGGTCATATTTTCACCAAAACCCGAGGTTATTTGGGTTTTATTGCCACTATTTGGGCAATCGCCTGTTTAGCCTCATTATTGTTAGAGCTACTAACTACGCCTTCAAAGCTATGCAAAATTTCCCATTGGGCAAATTGCTCAAGCAGTTCATTAGGCTTTAATAAAAAGTCAGGGTTTTTAGGGCGACCAAACTGTGCTTGTTGCAGGGTAAATGTTTCATAAATGATCATCCCCCCCGGCGCTATTGCCGCTTTTAATTGCTCAAATAACGCGCGGTGTAAATAGCGAAATACCAGTACACCTGCAAAAGTCTTCCCTTGCAATGGTGTGCTATGAGCTTGCTCAAAGTCAACTTGCCAACATTGGCCTAATGGCTGCTGACTTTGACTAAATCCTTCTAAAGACTCTTTAACCTGCTCAAGCGCCTCAGCTTTAATATCAGCGAAGGTTACCGGTATATCATGTTCAATTAAATAAAGGCCATTTCGACCACTGCCACAAGCAAGATCCAGTACTGAAGTTTGCTGATCAGATGTTACACATCGAAGCTGAGTTAAGTATTTCTCTATTAATGATGAATGGTGCAATGAAAAATGGCCTTTTATTTTAGTGAATAGCAGATGGAGCCGTTATGGGACTTTAAAAACTACCACGGATACCAAGGCTAAAGCTTCTGCCTGGCAATGGCGATACATTCTTTAAAAATGAGCTATGAACTCGTGCCACTTCGTCTGTTAGGTTTTGCCCTTTAACGTAGAGCACCATATCATTGCCAATACCGTCTATATAGTAATTAAAATTCATATCAATCATGGTATAAGCTGGCGTTGTTGTTTCGAGTGGCGCAATGTCATTTTGACTAGCATAATGGTTTACACTCAACTCACCATCATAACTACTACCCTGATAGTTCAATGAAGTTCCTATGCGCATTGGCGGTGTTCGAGGCAAATAGCTACCATTTGCTAATTTTGCATGAATATAATCACCAAATAAACTTACCCTTAAAGGGCTGGAAATTTGATAAACTAGCTCAGCTTCTATCCCATACATATCAACATCGTCTTGTTGATAAATTAAAATAGGCAAGCCTTCACTTTCTTCATCACTTTCTTCTTCATGGTCATCTAATGCATGCTCATGATCACCTTCAAAAACTAACCCTGTATCTTGTTGGTAATAATAATCATCTACATGATTATAAAATGCGCTAACCACAAAACCAAAGTCGCCTTCAAATTTTCGCCAAGTGAGATCAAAACTATAAGAGGTCTCAATTTCTGGAGCATTCGAAGATAGCTCTATATGTATTTCATCACCTTCTTGTTCAATTTCATACATAGCACCCACTTCAAACGTATTGGTGCCAATATGCGGCCCAAACGAAAATAACTCAGCTGCCGAAGGTGCACGTTGAGATAGAGCTAAAGACATCCCCACATTGTAACCTTCTTGATAAGTCCATACTAAACCTGTTGAAAGACTTATTGGAGTAAAGTTTTGCTCCTTAAGTTCAAGATGATGTTCATCATCATGGTGCTCTTCCTCATGTTCATCCTCGTGCACAAGATAAGCTAACTCAATTTCTCCCTCTTTAGCTTCGACATTAACTTGCTCAATTCTTGCACCTAACTGAAATAATAAGTTGTCATAATGTTTTTCTTCCAACCAAGCAATAGCGAAACTATCGGTGTTAGATGCTGGTGTGAATGCTTCTTCACCTACAGCTTTAAAATCTGAGTTTTTATAATGAAATGTCCATGCCCCTTTCCAACCTTGATACTCCTGATGGTAGAGATCCGTTTTAAATTCTGTGCTCTTGTTACTAAATGTAGTACCTACTTCGCCTTCTTCAATTTCTTGATGTTGATAATCTGTATAGGCAAACTTCGTTGATAATTGGTTGATAAAGCTCTTTGCGAAGTAAACTTCACTCAACATCTGTAACCTATCTTGCTCCATTTTTGCTTGAGTACCTTCCTCATGCTCTTCGTGTTCATCCTCTTCGTGTTCATCTTCTCCATGATGAGCATGTCCAGGAATACCGTAATCTCGGTTCATTTTCCCATATGAAAAGCCAACAAACCCCTGATCGAATAAGTAACTTGTGCCTACTGTGAAGCCGTGAGATTTCGACGCAGAGTTTTCCAAATGACTCGGAGTTTCTTCATGTTCTTCATCGTGCTCTTCATGTTCCTCTTCATGGTCACCTTCGTCATGCTCTTCTTCGTGTGCATGGGCATCAAAATCTGCAGGCAGTTTATAATTCCCAGCATCTCGCCAAAAGGCATCAAGGTGTACAGCAAACTCATTGCCCGCTATTTGCATACCATTTTGTAAAGAAAAAGACCCCTGCCTCTCATCAGACACATCGTTATATTGTAACAACCATTCAGCTAAAGCCTCGCTTGATGTTGGCACGCGATTATCAACAACATTAACCACACCGCCTATGGCACCACTGCCATAAAATAACGTCGCAGGCCCTCGCAATACTTCAATTTGCGTGGCGGTACTTGTTTCTGTTGCTACGGCGTGATCGGCACCAACACGTGATGCATCACCAGCATCTAAACCATTTTGGGTGATTAAAACTCGCGGGCCGTCTAAACCTCTAATAATTGGACTACTGGTAACAGAGCCATAAAAATTTGAATGCACGCCAACTTCATTTTTCAATGTTTCACCCAGTGTCGAAGCCTGCTTCAACTTTAGATCATCACCAGAAATAACATTAACAGGTAAAGCTGACTCTATGGTGGAAGAATGCAAAGGCGTAGCATAAACGTCTAAAACCTCCATCACAGAAGGCGATAGAGTGATGGTGACACCTGAAATATCAGCTTGCTTTAAGTTGATATGTTGATTGCTATGCGCATAGTTTTTTGCACTGGCATGTAACTCAAACTTACCTTCGGATAAATCTGAAAAAGTAAAAAAACCTTGTGCATCGGTTGTCACAACTCGATCACTACTAATAATACTAACAGTCGCCGACTTCACAGCCTTACCTTGCTGATCAACAACCTTACCTGAAATGTTTTGCGCTAAAGCCTGAGCACTATAGCTCAATGCTGTAATAGATAAGCACACTGAGCATGCCGTAGATATTTTGCTTTTAACTAAAGAGTTAAACGCCAGTGAAGTGTTTTTCAAAAACATAAAAGTATTCCAATAAAAATAAAACAAATTGCTCAGTGATCTCCCTATGCCGAATGAGCTAAGCAATAGTGAAGTATCTAAACAATGAAATAATGATTAATTATTGAAATAATGGTGGGGCTCTATGTTGAGGCTGAACAAAAAGGCAACACTTAACATCGGCTGTGATAGTGTCTTGTACATTGAAATAATAACGAGCAATAGCATGCTCTTGAAGTTTAGGGAGCTCAGGCGGAGTATCTATGCCTTGGTGGCAAATGTGACATTCTTGCTGCTCAACATTGATGGATTGTTCTGTTAGATGTTCAGCATGAACCAGTGTCGACGTCAAAAACAACAGCACAAAAGCCATGAGTGCAAGTGCAGACATGGTTGGCTGTTTTTCTACAATAATTTTGTTAGCGTGAGAAAATAACGTCATAATAATTGTGATATTATAACGTTTTGATTTTGTCTACAAGTTGTTTATAGCTAAATAAGTGAGTTACTTGTTAACTCATAGTCATATTTCAAAGCTATATTTCAAAACTATATTTCGAAGTAATCAATGAAGACTTTATAAAGCTCGGTACCTTGATTCACACTGGCGGAAGCAAAATGCAAAATAGGCAGCACAGCTTTATCAAGGCAAACATTGTGTAAAGGATCACCATCGCCATAGTTATCCATCCGTAAAATACGCGCTAAAGGCTCTCCTGCAGCGAGTGGCTTACCAAATTCAGCTAAATAGTCTACCATGCCCCCCATAGGCGCATATAAGGCTTTGTAATCTTTAAGGTAACAAGCATAGCGTGTCATTTTTTGAGGGATGAATTTTGCACTGTTGAGCACATTTTTATATTGCAAATAACTTAAAATGCCCAACGCGTCTTCGTGAGCTACGTCCAAATCAATTTGCTCTTGAGAGCCAAGTTCAACGGTAAAACTTTCTTTGGCAAAGGCGCCTTGTCCCATGACAAAATTTCGTCCTAAGGCTTTATAAGCCTGTTGCAAACTCCACCACGGGCAAAAAGTTGCTTCATCCATTGCGCCATCAAAATCATTGGGGATAAAAATAGTATGCGGAATATCGAAATAGTTAGCACTTTCTTTCGCATATTCAGGGCAATATAAATGTTTACTGGAAATTGGGCCCGTATGTAAATCTAGCACTAAATCGGCTTGGTGTGCCATACGTTGCAATTGATAAGCAATACGTTGACCTGTGGTAAGCCCCCAAATATTGTGATCTAACTTTTGCTCTATTTGATCTAATAATAGCTGTTGAAAATTAGCCTGTATTTCGGCTTCACTCGCATCAATATTTTTTTGTGCAAAAGGAGCAATAACTGATTCGTCAAAATGGTACATGCGATTCCAGTTAACGCCGGTAATGGGATCAAAACGTCCTAAGGTGTACTCACCATTTTTATGATTACAACCAACGGGGTTAGCATAAGGAACCAAGGTAATATTTGCTTGAATATCGCAATTTTTTAACAATTCAAGTAACTGAAAAATAACCGCATTACCTTGCACTTCAGCACCGTGCATGTTCGCTTGAATGTACACGCTAGGCGCTTCACTTTGTCGACATTCATAAGTGTAAATTGGCACGGTCAATTTTGCACCGCTAGCCATTTCACCTACGTGCATAATGCTTTTTTTAAAGGTATTCATAATATTTCTCACATTTTAAGCTAGATATGCGCTAGCAGGTTGTGCGGCTCGCACTTCAATCATTTTGCCGTTTTCAATGACATATTCCGCAGCCAATTGATGGCATAAAAAAAATGGCATGCTTTCAGTAAAACCATAGGCTCCACAATAACCAAACACTAACTTGTCACCAACCTCGACATCTTGCGGCAATGATAAGTGGCCGAGTTTATCCATGCTGGTACATAATGGGCCATGAATATCAAATGCTTGCTCTGTTGCCATAGAATTACGCAACATGCTAACGGGAAAGGGTTGCTCCGTGATTGCAGGGCGAATAATATGATTAATACCCGCCGCTAAAACGAGCTGTTCTTGGTGATAATTTATTTTTCGATCAACCACAGGCACCACGTAATAACCGCACTCTGCTACCGCAAAACGGCCAAGCTCTAACCAGAGTTCTTCAACACCTGCCTGTGCTTTTATATCAGCTAGATCAGTTATAATTTGCTGCCATGATAGCGCATTACCTTCACTTTTTTGTTCACCCAAATAGTCTATGCCTAAGCCACCACCTAAATCGAGAATTTTAAGCTCCATGCCTATATCAGCAGCCAAGCTAGTTAAAGGCGAAATCATTTGTCCCCATAAGGAGTACATTTTTTCATTACTGAGCATATTGCCCCACTGAAAAATATGTAAACCACATATATTTA
>JAPHTO010000016.1 GCA_026196955.1 Colwellia sp.
AATAACTTCATTAGTCGAAGGAGGGCGGTGGTAACAAGGTGAATACTGGTTGACTCTAACGGCTCTAAAAAGCCACTAGATAGGCCAATGGCTACACAGTTTTTATGCCAAGCTTTATCACGTCGCCCTGTAGTGAAGCGAAGTTGTTTAGGCTCAGTGATCGACTCTCCAGTTAGGTTGCCCATTAATGTAGTTCGGGCATCGTCGTCAGATAAAAATTTGCTACTATAGACAATGCCATTACCAACACGGCCTTGCAGCGGAATTCGCCATTGCCAGCCAGCAGGGTGTGCAATAGCTTGGGTATAAGGGCGCGGCGCTTCTACTGTTTTTGTTTGCACTGCAATTGCACTATCTGCCGCTAAATAGTGGCTCCAATCTTCGTAGCCTATATCAAGGTGTTCACCAATGAGCAGTGCTTTAAATCCTGTGCAATCAATAAAGAAGTCACCTTGAATTTTTTCGCCACTCTCTAATGTCAGTGAGGTGATATTGCCGGTTTCATCTTTACTTACTTGCTCTATCCGACCTTCTTGACGTTTAACCCCGGCGGCTTCACTTTTGGTGCGTAAATAGGACGCATAGGCGGTAGCATTGAAATGATATGCAAAGTTAATTGGTTTTTTACCGGCATGCGTGGCAAATTTATTGGCTTTGGCTGCTTTAAGCTCAAGGCAATAATCTTCTAGACTTCCACCAAAGCCTTGTGCTTTCGCTTCCATCCAAAATTCGTGAAACTCTGCCATCCAAGAGCGTTGGCCGATTTCGCCAAAAGAGTGGAAGTAGCTATCTTTTTCTCGTCCCCAATTATCAAACTGAATACCGAGTTTAAAGGTTGCTTGGGTAGCCGACATAAATTCTTGTTCATCAATGCCTACCAAGCGGTGATAGTTTCGTATGGTGGGAATTGTCGCTTCGCCTACACCTATAGTACCAATCAGATCAGATTCTACTAGGATAATATCTAACACCTTACCTAGGCGAGATATCAGGCTATATGCACTAAGCCAACCGGATGTTCCACCACCTGCGATAACTACTTTAGTTTTTGAATCGGTCATTTTATCTCATCTCTTGTTACTTAACTTTAGTATTAACGCTATATAAGCTTCGTTTAGCGATTGAGGTTATTTCTTAACATTGCACCTAATCGCCTTGCTTGATCTTCATCCAATGTAGCTAATGCGTCATAACTTTCAGGCGGCAAGTGCGCACGAACCTTTTCACTGTCACCAAAAATGTAATAATCGAATAATGCTTTCCATGCGGCTTTTTCATTAGGTGATCTATCCCTAACGCTCATCATGGCATGCATTAATGCATCCATTGGGCTACCTAAGTATGGAGCTGCTTCCATCCACCAATAATTTACCATGACATTGAACCGAGCAAAGGCTTCTACTTCATGCCACCACATGCTGGGATAATATAAGCCATCACCGGGCTCAAGATCAGCAACATAGGCGTTTTCCATTGCGTCTTTTAAGCGTGGAAAACGGCTAAAATCAGGCTTGCTGAGATCTGCTAGGGTCACCACTTGACCGCCTGGCGTGGGGCTTAATGGTCCTGGGTAAAGGTTTGCTATTTGCTCTGGAGGAAATAAAGTGAAACGTCGTTTACCTGCAACACAACAGGCGATATTTTTCGGTTGATCATAATGCGCGGCAGCGACAGATTCTGTTCCTAGCCAAATTTTTGCAACAGGCTGGTTATTTATAAATTCGGGATGATCAAAGGTTAACTGATTAGTTTGATTGAGCTCAGGGAAACCTTCATCAAATCTCAGGGAATTGATATATAGGTAATCATGCTCTTCTTGAGTAAATTGGCTACGTATAGCATCGAACACTTCTGGAATAGTACTTCGATTGCTGGTGAAGTTGAAACCAGTACAAGTTTTGTTATAACCAAAGCGTGCCTTGATTTCAGCAGCGGCTTTATAAACGAGCATTGGCCGCTTACTATAGTGCTGCTCTAGCTCTTGCATAATGTGATTAGCTGATTGTTGTCCAGTTTTTACTAACGGCCAGTCTTTCACTAAACCTTTTAAAATAATAGGCTGGTTTTGTGAAAATAGCTCATCATAAGGGATAGTTTGAGGTGTGATCCCTTCGAGTATCTTCACTTTATTTTTAATCGACATCATGCATGTCCTTCGTTATTTAGAAGACCCGATTTCAACAAATGATTAGTACATTGCAGATTTTGCATTTTTTAGTTCCATCAATGTTTGAAAATTGCCCATTGACGATAGTACAAAATACAACAAACTTAGCACGCCAAATTGGTTTAATTGAGCTAATTTAGCACCCTCTAATTTTGATAATTTTTCTTGGTTAACGGTAAAGTAATCACTGAAATTGACTTCTTCTACGTTACTTAATTTAATGTTAATTGATACTGGCTCTAATAAGTCCATTGAATCAATTAATGTGAAAAGTGTTTTATCAAAAAGCATTCCACTATCAATAGTTTGTAGGGCTTTTTTTACGTAATTAAGATAAGGTGCTTCACCGCCAAATTGAAGGAATACTTCCTCCCCTTGCTCAGTGTTGACCCGAGGATCTTCCATATCAATGCAAATCACCGGATCTTGTTGTTCGTTATTTTCTTTATTCGCTTTTTTATAACCTAAACTAAATGGACCTCTGGCTAGTAATGCCGGTACGAATCGTGTTGTCCAACCGCTATCTCCTAGAAATAAGTTTTCGTCTTTTTCTAAACCTAAAATGGCGTGTAGCTGTGTTTGCCCATCAGCGTTTTTATAAAACACCAGTGGAAATTCTTTATGTAATTCGCCAATTTCAGTTGCATATACCAAAGAGCGGTTTACATGTAAATTAGAGCCAAGTCGAGTATCAACTTTGACGTTTTTATGATCTACATTATTTAAGATTATTGCCTTACTCATAAGTACACTTCACTTTATTGTTAGAATAATAATTGGGTCATATCTTAATAATAAACTGAAAGTAAACTACTCAAAATAATGACGTAAAATAATAGAAAGAGTGAAACATTAACATCCCGTTTCACTCTTTGTTAATATAAAGTTCTTTAGCTCAGCCACTGAACTAAAGAACTTAATCAATGCCTAGAACTTGTAATTAGCACTTAAAACAAAGCGTTTATCAGATTCTTGAACAAAGAATACATTGTGTTTACTACGACCGAACTTACGCAGGCCCTCGTCAGTTAAATTAATAACATCTAAGCTTAGCGTTAAGTCTTCCATTACCGTATAACTCACATTGATATCGATTTGCTCCGTTTCAGCAATATATACTGGGTTACGAGGACCTTTACCACGGTTAGTAGAAGCTAAAAACTCATCTCGCCAGTTGTATGCTATACGTGCTGAAAAATCATCTTTTTCATATATCAATACGGCGTTAGCGGAATCACTTAAACCTTCTAAGGCAAATTGGTCAACAGTGATAGCACCACCATTATCATAACCAATATCACCATTTACGGTAGTGTAGTTTAATTGGTAACCAAAACCTGTTTCGCCAAAGAAATGCTGCCAAGCAAATTCAAAGCCGTCAATTACAGCACTTTTATCGTTAACAGGACCTGTTACCTGAAACTGTAGTTCTGGATCACCTGGTTCGGCAAATACATCATAAGTAGCAAATACTTCACCTTCAAAGTTTGGATTTGCAACAGGATCTTGGAAATCTGCAGCACCATTAGGGAAATCCTGTGGATTTTGCAACACTGCTGACATGGTAAACAAGTTAACTTCGTTAACGTCATAACCACCGGCATTTAATGCTGCTATAGCGTCACCCGATATAGTGCCAGCATTGCCAGAAGTCTGATCTAACAAACCAAACAGTGTTCTTTGGCTTTGCGCGATACCAACAAAATTATCTACGTCTTTTCTATAGTAACCCAATGAAATTACACTTGAATCGTTGTAATACCATTCTACAGATAAATCAATGTTGGTTGATTCAAGAGGATCTAATTTTGCGTTACCTGAACTACCAGTAGCTGCACCACCCAACGCTGTAATACGCTCTTGAGGAGATATTGAAGTAGCTTGGAACAGTTGATCGTAAGTAGGTCGAGCCAATGTTTTACTAAATGATGCACGAGCTTTAATTTCTTCATTTACGTCAAGGGTAAAATCAATACTCGGTAAAAAGTTAGAGTAGTCATGTTCGTCTGAAATGGTTTCCACTGACGAACCTAGCTGAATTAAAAAGTCATTGTCTGCTTCCCAAATAATTTGTGTAGGCAAAAATTGATTAGACGATGATTTCACATCAGTTTGCTCGTAACGTAAACCTGCAACTATGTTTAATGTCATATCTGCAATGTCGTAATCCATACTGGCTTGAACATAGGCAGAGAGAATATCTTCTTCAACGGTATTATCATCATCGGTATTAATTGAACGATCTGCTAAAGATACGCCATACGCTGGACCAACTGCGTTAAGAAGCGCAAGTGGATCACCACCAAATGAAACACTACCTAGTGGTATTGTTGCACCACCTGGAGACATAGCATCTGCGCCTTCAACACCAGAAAGATCATGATCTTCAAATGCACAAGCGGTACAGCTTTGTTCAAATAAACCTTCTGGAATATCACCAGGGTTAGTTACCCCCCAATCACCTAAAGCGTCAGTTGAAGCTTGACGTGTTTGTTGCATTTCTGTTGAAATGTAGCCAACACCAAAATCAATAGTAACTTCATCACCAGTCCATTGACCTTCAAAACGTACTTGGTCAACATTTGAAACTTGATTAGACTTGTCGGTTTGACTTACTTGAGAGCCAATATCTGCCTTATCAAAAATTCCGTTACCATTACCACCTTTTAAAGTATCTTCAACTAAAATACTTGCAGCAGGAATTCGTTGAGTAAAGTCAACCGTTTGCCAACCAGCTGTTGCACCCGCCAAGTTAAAGCGAATTGTGTTAAGTCCATCAGGACCTGCACCACCACTCGTTGCTTCTGATGATGCAACATCAAAACGTAGGTTTAATGCGTCATTGACCCAGTAATCGGCATTGAAGCCAAAAGATTTGACTTCATCTTTTGTCGCTTGGGCTAAGTTTTGGAAAAAGAAATCTTTACCGATAACTGCGTTATTTGCGCCACCAGTCTCAGAAAATTTAACCGGCGTAGAGACTATAGGGTTACCATCAAATTCAACAGAGCTGAATTGTCGCGCAAACCAGATACCATCAATAAGTGATGTTGACTCTTTTTCATTTTTTGCATAAGTCGCATCAAAAGTGAATCTAAGGTCTTCAACTGGCTCAAATTGCACAGTTAACATTGCATTAGTTCGTTCACGATTATCTTGGTTAGTACCTACGCCGATGTTACTTGGTATTGCTAGGATTTGACCAATAGTTGGTTCATTAACAACTGTAGCACCAGGAATAGTAAGAGAGTTTAAATCATCTGCACCATTATATGTACGTAATTCAAACACTTCCGTACTCATATGGCGACTACCAGAGTCACGCTCTTGGAATGAACCAAATAATGATACACCAAAGGTTGAATCTTCACTTACCCAAGTAGTTACACCACTTAACTCTGGCGTAACACCATCACCACTTTCATCTTTAACTGCTTTAAGGCCAATAGAAGTACTATTATCACTTTGCTCTAACGGCTTAAGGGTATTGATATTGATAGTTGCACCAACACCACCTGAAGCACCTGAAGCGCGACCTGTTTTATACACTTCAATGCCACTTACACCTTCAGAGGCTAGATTTGCAAAGTCAAATGAGCGACTTGTACCTGCTGCACCTTTATCTTGTGGGTTACCGGTAATAGTACCAACGTTAGCTGCAGGCATTTGGCGACCATTTAAGGTAACTAAGTTAAAGTTACCGCCAAAGCCACGCACAGTAACTTCTGAACCTTCACCATTAACACGGTTAATTGATACACCGGTAATACGTTGCAAAGACTCTGCAAGGTTAGTATCCGGGAATTTACCCATATCTACCGCAGAAATAGCATCAACAACACCTGAAGATTGACGCTTAATATTCATTGATTGAGACATACTGCCTCGCATACCGGTAACCTGAATTACTTCAACGGCTTCTTCACCTTTTTTAGTTTTTTCAGCTTCGGCAGCTACGACCGGAGTGATCATTGCTGTACCAAGCATCAAACTGATGCTTTGCGCAAGTAATGATTTATTAAAAGTTTTATTGGATTTTTGTTTCATTTTTTTCCCCGTGTTCTATTTTTATATTAAGGAATAGTTAAATACGATACAGCCAGTTAATCTGCAGATAACTAAATGTTTTTTACGCCTGATATTTTCTTTGTTCAATGTACTGACGATTGAACGTTATTTTTCCTCCAGTCAATTTGAAATTTAGGGTTAACTTTTTAGATTATCTTGGTTTACTTAAATATCGTTTTATTTAAAATAAAACGCTTTGCATGTTAAGTTTGAATGTATAGAAATTCATGCAAAGTGAATATTTACTATAAGGGCGTTTTTCTGAGAAGTGTTAAGAGTAAATCGGTTTTGTATGCAATAAAATCAGCGTTGTAAATTTCAGGCTAAGGCAATACACTAATATTTCTTTATATTTTTAGTCACTAGTAAAAGCTAGGTTTAAGTATGAACTATGAATAAAATAACCATGTCGTCGGCTTATGTAGATGAGTTTATTAATCAGTTTAGTGTTAAGCAAATTATTGAAATGTTTGACCTTATGCCTGATGTTATTTTTTGGGTAAAAGATGAAAAAGGTTGTTTTGTTTATGCAAATCAATTTTTTCTAGAGCATATTGGGGTTACGTCACTTGCTCAAATAGTAGGGTTAAGTGACTTTGACTTTTCCCCAGTTCATATTGCCAAACAGTTTGCTGTTGACGATAAAAAAGTGATGCATGGTGAAGTTGTTAATAACCGTTTAGAAATGAATAACACCAAATCTGGAGATATCGCTTGGTTTACTACATCAAAACGACCTCTATTCGATGAACAAGGAAAAGCTATTGGCTCTTATGGTATTTCACGACATTTAGAAAAAACATCACTGGCACTATCAGGAATGGATGCTTTAAAAGAGCCCGTAGCCTATGTTCGAAAAAACTATATGCAAGATATTCGTTTGAAAGAGCTCGCAGATATAACTCATTTATCGATTAGTGCGCTAGAGCGTCGCTTTAAAAAGTACTTGGGTAAAACCCCTAAACAATTTATTAATGAAGTACGTTTAGAGAACGCTAGGCGATTATTAATTGAAACCAATATAGCGGTTGCAACGATTGCCAATGATACCGGTTTTACTGATCACAGTTATTTTAGTCGCCAATTTCAAAAATTATTCAAACAAAGCCCTTCTGCTTTTCGTCAAGAGCATTGTTTTAATGAAGTGTTATCTGAGTGATAAATACCGCAACCATTTAAAATGGAAAACCTTGCACATTAAGTTTGGTGGTGTAAATACCTGCTTTTAAACAAGGTTTATTACCACATAGGCGCAGCTTGTCGCCGTCTATAGGTGCCGTCAGCCCTGTGACAAATAGCGTTTTTCCGTCGTCGCCGCCAAAGGCAATGTTAGTGACTATATGAATTCCTTCTACGTTCAAAGTGCCAATTTCTTGGTGTTGTTTGTCAAGTACCACCACAGTTTGACCATCTTTTCTTTCAGGCGTTTCACGGGTGGTGGTAACATAAATATTGCCGCTGCAGTCTTTGCCTAGGCCATCAATTGGTGTGTTTAGCAATTGTTGTGGATTTGAAACTTCTCCTGAACTTAAGTCAAATGCCCACAAACCTTGCAAGCCACCGACAATAAGCTGTTGCTGATCAAGGGATAATATAATGCCATTTGGTTTGTCATGCAGGGCAGGTACAAGCTCTGTAACCTTAGTCGCGTTTACTTCACCGTTGGCTGTAACACGGTAAATTCGTTGTCCTGTTTCTGTAGAGCCAGATTGACCACCAACTTGAGTTTCTGCAATGTTAATATTTGATGGCGTATTCCAGTTTGGATCAGTGAAATAAATGGTATTGTCGTGAGCAATGGTTAAGTCATTAGGTGAATTAAAACGCTTGTTATTGAAAGTGCTTACAATCGGCGTTATCTTTTTCGTTTGCCAGTCAATAATTGAAAGTGAGCCGTCTAGCTGACGTGTTGCTATTAAATTTCCTTTATTATCTAATGCCAAGCCATTAGTGCCTGCTATCGTGTCTTTCATCCAAATTTGTGGTTTGCTGTCTAAAGCCCATCGCCAAATAGTGGTTTGATTACTTAATTCAAAGCCGTCTTTATCTGGCTGATGTGATCCCATATTTGAATAATACAAAGCGCCGTCATGCCAAACAGGGCCTTCGATATTGTTATAACCTAGGTACATTAAAGGAATATCTTTTTCGCGAGTCAATTTTGTATTAGTTAAATCCAGCTGTATATGCTCTGATCCAGCAGGGCAATATAACGAGTTGGCCTCAGCAATTGTACTTGATGAGGCGGAAGAATTATTAGTATCTGGTGTTTGAGTTGACGTGTTTTTAGTACAGGAAGCGATTAATAAACTACTACACAGCGCAGTTAAGAATGTCAGTTTGTTGAGCTTACTTTGCTTGATAATCATAGAACACCTTGATTAAGTTAGTAATGACAGTGAATCATAGGACCTTGCCTATCATTGCTTTATATAGATTCTGTTATTTTTATAGTTTGAGGTTTAAATTGATTACTACCGTGTAGAATTACGCATAATTAATTCGAACCCTGTGCTTATATAGTTTTGCTGTTTATTGTTTTTTTCTTGCGGATTATGTAAACGTTCGAATATTAGCTCCATAGCACGGCTTCCCATGTGGTAACGATTAACATTAACACTTGATAATGCAGGTTCTGAGAATGCTGCCATCTCTATATCGTTAAACCCAAATACACCAAACTGGTTTGGCACGCTTATGTGCATTTTTTTACATTCATGCAATACGCCTATTGCTAAATCGTCGTTACAACAAAAAATTGCATCGCAGTCACCTTGGCTTACCGCCATTAACTCCCTGAATAAGATTGTGCCCATCCCAACAGAAGAAGGTTGTGGGTTGGTAATGATA
>JAPHTO010000010.1 GCA_026196955.1 Colwellia sp.
AGCTGCATGTAAAATCTCATCAAATACACTAGCGGTATCTTGGATATTGGCAACCCCTATACTTAAAGTGATTGGCCTATCTATGCCTAAATGACTAAAACTATAAGTGGCAACTTTTTCAATGACCCGCACCGCAATAGCCTTTGCTTTATCAATATCTGTATCAGGAAGTAAAATAACGAATTCTTCACCACCTAAACGGGCAACAACATCTCTTGCGCGCATGGTTTCATTGACTAAATTGGCAATCTCTACCAACACTAAATCACCCACATGGTGCCCGTAGTTGTCATTAACTTGTTTAAAATAATCAATATCAAACAATAAAACACTTAAATCTTTGTCGTGTTCTATGGTGCTTTTGACTAATTTATTTCCTATAGAAAACAAAGCTGAGCGATTCAACAAGGCCGTTAAACTATCTGTTTTGCTAAGTATTAATAGTTTCTTTCTCACTTTAAACTGCCGTAAAAACAGTAAAATAAAAATCAAAATACTAGCAAAGATTAAAATAAAATTTCTCTGCTGGTACACTTGTTTTTTTTGTACATCGCCAAGTTGCAGTATTTTTAACTTATTTTGATTATCAAGTAACTTATTAGCTTCTATTTTATGTGCAAGCTCATACTTTTTTGTCAGCAAAGCAATCGTTTCATCGCGCTTGGTATCGCTGTAGTCATTGAACTTCTCAATATATGTTTTTTTGGCTTGATAAGCCGCTTCAAAATTATTTAATGCCACTAAGCTTTGCGCTAAAACATGGTATAAGTCCGCAAATAGCGGCAGATCCAGTTGCTGCTTAGTGATCTTTTCATTCAAAGCTTTCGCTTGCTCTAAAAGCTCAACAACTTGCGCGTGTTGAAGCTCATGCTGCTTTATTTTTGCTTGTGCTAACAACAATAAATATTGTTCAGCGACATTTAGCGTTGAAATATCTAAATTTAGTAGAGTTAACTTCTCTTTCGCTTCCTCTGGTGCTTGGCTTGCTATATCAAGTATGGAAAGTATTGTTGGTCTCAATGAGTGTTCGCTCACTTTAGAGAGTTTGACATTATCAGTAACGGCTTTAACAGGCTGTTGCTCTACCTCAGCAAAAGTTTGCGCTGCGCTAAAACTATCTTTAGTTGACAAGATAGTGAGCAAGCCTATAAAACCTATCATAATGGCGGTGTTTTTAAGCATAGCCACATACCCTATTTCTGCCTTTAGATTTTGCTTGGTAGAGCAAGGTATCGGCAACATGAATAACAGCGTCTAAGTCTTCCTTCTCTTCACTTTTAAGTTCACTCGTGCAAGCTACTCCCACACTAGCACTAATGCTTATGTGTTGCTCAAGTTGTAATTTTGATTGCCATGGTAATTCGTTAATTGATTTTCTAAAACGCTCACCAATAACAAGTGCTTGTTCAAGTGACGTGTTAGGTAAAAAGACAACAAACTCTTCTCCTCCAAAGCGGCCAAAAACATCTGTTTTTCGCATTAATTGCTCACCAAGTTTAGCAATAGCTTGCAATACTTTATCCCCAATATGATGTCCAAACTGATCATTAACTTTTTTAAAATGATCAACATCTATCATTAGTACACTAAACGCTGCTTTTTTAGTATTCATTCGGTTAAATAGCTGTCGGCCACGCTTTATCAAACTTCTACGGTTAGCTATCCCTGTTAGCATATCAATACTAGAAACTTTATGAAGTCGACGTTGACCTTGCACAAACTTAATTAACAGCCAGGCAAACAACAAAGCAACAACAGCTATTGAAATTAAATAATTTCTCTGTTGCTGTTGTTTAGCTGAAGCTTCATTTAATGCCAGCTCTTGTAAAGCATGCTTATTTTCTAGCACTTTCTTATGTAAGTCTGCTTGCTTTGCTTCTAATTCAAGACGTACTTCAGATACTGAGCGAGTATGCTCTTTGCTTAGCAGCGCTTCGGTTAGCGCTAACCTTTGTTTTTGTAACTGATAGGCTTGCTTAAATTGCCCTAATTTAAAGTATGTTTTTGATTTTAAATTAGTAATACCTATCTTAGTGTACATTTTCAGTCGACCAAGTGGCATCTGTGCGGTTAGAATTTTTTCAACTTTTGCAATACTGACTAGTGCTTCATCCAAACGATCGAGTTCAAACAAGACAAAAGCTTCATCAGATGAAAATTGTAAATTAATATCATGACGTTCAATGCTGCTGATAAATTGCTTTGCTATAAGTAAATATTGATAGCTCGCCTCAGGGTTAGGTTGCTGTTTTTTTAAATTGGCCCATGACAACCCTGAATAGGTGCTATACATAATTTCACTGGGTCCAGCGCCTTGCGACTCTTTAATAATCTGTTTATAAACATCAATAGCCTGCTCATACTCCTTGAGCCCTAAGTGATTTGTCGCGATATTTGCTAAAGCATTTAAAGCAAGAATTGTTTTATTCGCTTTTTTATAGTGTTGATAAGCTTGCTGATAATAGCTCATCGATTGTTGACTTCTATCTAGGTACGCATACAAGATACCTAACTCTGAATTGACTGAGCCCTTTAACTCTTCATCCGTTGTTTGCTTGGCAATATTATATGCATCGTTAAGTACCATAAGTGAGTTTTCATAACGGTCAGTAAGGTAATAAATAGCGCCTAAATTAGTAAGTCCTGTCGCTATTTGCACCTTGTCATGAAAAGATTTCGCAATCTCTAAACCACTTTCATAATCCTGAGTAGCTAGTTCAAGCTCACCAATACTTTCGTTTGCAAAACCACGGCTATAAAGTAACTCAGCAATGGACAGGCTTGGACTTGAAAGCTGCTTGGTTAGTGACAACCCCAGGCTGGCGATATCTTTTGCAATATGATATTGCGCTTGTAGCAAATGAATATCAGTCAATAAATAATGATAAGTAATTTGCTGCTTTAAAGATAACTCAGCTAAACGATCTTCATATCGCTTTAACTGCTGATGCGCTATGACGGCATTACTGTCCATTAATTTTTCAATTTTCAGTGCGGCAGCCGTAAACTCAGCCAAGTCTGCTGAAGACTCGGCTAAGCTTATTTTTGTATACAGTGTAAATACTAGCAGTAACAATACTGACTTGAGTGACAACCGAGCTAGCAAGAATGATTACCTAGGGTTTATTTTTATTATTAAGCCAGTATAAAGCGATTTATACTAAAAAGAAAAGAGTGGTTAGTTTACACGTCTTACAAAAATTGAAGCGAATAAGGTAAGCATGACAGACGCGAATATACACGCTATTAGCCCTTGTCCTGAACCACTATAATATTGGTAGAGAAAACCCGAGAGTAAAGTGCCGAGCAATCGCCCTAAAGCATTCGCCATATAATAAAAGCCGACATCCATAGATACGCCATCTTCTTTTGCAATATCAACAATTAAATAACTATGTAAGGAGGAGTTAATAGCGAAAACGGCCCCAAAAATAAACAAGCCAACCATCAAGACTGTTTCTGTATCCAAGGCTGTATATAAGGTAAGTAAAAGCAAAAAACTGACCAACGCTAAAATACCAGCCCAAAGTCCTGTCAGCTTTCCATTTACCTGAGCCGCCGTCTTTCTACTAAACAGCGCTGGTGCGTATGCTTGAACAAAACCATAAAGAATAATCCAAACAGCAAAAAAAGTCCCTATACTCTGATGACTCCATGCTAATTGACTTGCCAAATAAACAGGTAAAGCGACAACAAACCAAACATCTCGCGCTGAAAACAAGCATAAGCGTGCCGCCGATAAATAGTTTAGCGGTGCATGTGTTGAGAATATTTGTCTAAATTTGGGTTTATATGTCGCTTTTCCAAACTCTGTTTTCAATAGAAATACGCTAAGCAGCGCTATCAACAGTAGTAGGCTAGCCATCAACAGCATAGCGCCTTGAAAACCTATGATAGTCAGTAAAAAACCGCCAAGAAAAAAGCCCACACCTTTTAGGGTATTTTTAGAGCCCGTTAATAGCGCTACCCACTTAAATAGTCGGCCTTGCTGATCATTGGCAGGTACATCAGCAACCAGTAGCTTTATGCTACTTTTCGCGCTCATTTTATTTAGATCTTTAGCAATACCTGACAAAGCCTGAGCAGCCATGATGTAAATTACCGTCAAATATTCATCGGGCACAGCTAACATCAGCAAAGCAAATACCTGAATAAACAAGCCGATATTCATGGTTTTATTTAAACCAATACGCGCACCGAGCCAGCCACCGACTAAATTGGTGATCACGCCAAAAAATTCATAGAAAAGAAACAAGGACGCAAGTGCTAAAGGCGAATACCCTAGCTGATAAAAATACAATAACACCAACATGCGCAATGCGCCGTCTGTTAACGTGAACGCCCAATAATTAGCCGTGATCACTATATATTGTTTAATCGCTAGTGGCATTAATTTATTCTTATTGAACATAGTATTACTATGTATGTACCTTTTGATCTGACGACAAGCTTGCCGCTATTAGCTTCATCAACTCAGCGCTACGATTTGCATATCCCCATTCATTGTCATACCACAGATACATTTTAAGCTGAGTATCATTAACTACCATGGTAGATAGGGCATCAACAATTACAGATCTAGCATCAGTTTTATAATCTACCGATACTAAAGGGCGTTCTTCATAGCCTAGAATATCTTTCAGCTCGCCTACCGATGCTGTCGCCATTAATTGGTTAATTTCGCTGATAGTAATTGCTCTGTTCATTTCAAACACACAATCAGTAATGGACGCATTTGCAAGTGGCACACGTACCGCATGACCATTAAGCTTTCCCTTTAATTCAGGAAAAATATCAGTAATGGCTTTAGCTGAGCCGGTTGTTGTAGGGATTAAAGATTGCCCACAAGCACGTGCACGGCGTAAATCTTTATGGGGCGCATCTAAAATAGTTTGCGTGTTGGTAATATCATGAATGGTTGTCATACTGCCGTGTTTGATACCAATATTGTCTTGCAACACTTTCACCACAGGAGCCAAGCAATTTGTAGTGCATGACGCCGCTGTGATTATGCTGTGAAGATCAGCTTCATATAAATGATGGTTCACGCCCATAACAATATTGACAATGTCTGTGTCTTCATCGGTAAGTTTCATTGGCGCTGTCACTAATACCTTTTTCACGCCCTGATCAAAATAAGCTTGTAACTTGGCTTTATCTCGCATTACCCCTGAGGCTTCAATAACAATGTCACAAGCAGACCAATCAGTATCTGCAATCGCTTTATTCTGTGACATAGCTAACGATTGATCATTAATGATCATCTGATGATTACTCGCTTTTGCTTCAAGCTGCCAACGACCATGAACGGAATCAAAATTAAGTAAATGAGCCAAGGTTGCAGCATCACCTGCAACATCGTTAACTTGAATAAATTCAACTTCCGGCCAATCAAACGCAGCGCGCATGATCAAGCGTCCCATACGGCCAAAGCCGTTAATTCCTACTTTAATACTCATATTCTTTACTTTTATCTGATTTTAAATAAAAAATCCCTATCGATTGATAAGGACTTGATAGACCGCTAAATTTTACTACAAATTCATGACAGAATTATTACACTACGGCCATATCACCTTTAGTTTGCAACCACTCTTTGCGGTCACCTGAACGTTTTTTAGAAAGTAACATATCCATCACTTCTATAGTTTCGCTATGCTCATCATTGAGGGCTGTTAATTGCACTAAGCGACGAGTATTAATATCCATTGTCGTTTCTCTAAGCTGCAACGGGTTCATTTCACCCAAGCCTTTAAAGCGCTGCACATTGACTTTACCGCGCTTTTTCTCTGCTTCTATTCGATCAAGAATACCGTCTTTTTCCGCCTCATCGAGTGCATAAAAGACTTCTTTACCGACATCAATTCTATACAGCGGCGGCATAGCCACATAAACATGCCCAGCTTGCACTAACGGCAGAAAATGCTGCGTAAATAGTGCGCACAACAAGGTTGCGATATGTAATCCATCCGAGTCAGCATCTGCTAAGATACAAATTTTACCATATCGTAATTCAGATAAATCATCGCTGTCTGGATCTATACCTAAGGCAACAGAGATATCATGCACTTCTTGTGAGGCAAGAATTTGGCCTGAATCAACTTCCCAAGTATTTAGGATTTTTCCTCTTAGTGGCATGATCGCCTGCGTTTCTCTATCTCGCGCTTGCTTAGCACTCCCTCCCGCTGAGTCCCCCTCAACTAAAAAGAGTTCAGTGCGTGATAAGTCTTGGCTGCCACAATCAGTTAACTTTCCAGGTAATGCCGGCCCTTGAGTAATTTTCTTTCTAACAACTTTTTTACTCGCACGCATACGCTTTTGGGCATTACTGATACAAAATTCTGCTAAAGCTTCTGCTATTTCTGTGTGCTCGTTAAGCCATAAGCTAAATGAGTCCTTAACTATGCCCGTAACAAAAGCAGCACATTGGCGAGAAGATAAACGCTCTTTAGTTTGTCCTGCAAACTGCGGATCTTGCATTTTTACCGATAAAATGTAGCTACACTTATCCCAAACATCATCAGGTGTTAATTTAATACCACGAGGAATTAAGTTTCGAAATTCACAAAATTCACGCATTGATTCCAGCAGACCTTGACGCAAGCCATTAACATGAGTCCCTCCTGCTATGGTTGGAATTAAGTTAACATAACTTTCACCAACACCATCTCCGCCTTCAGGCAACCAAGTTACGGCCCACTCTGCGGCTTCATGTTGCGATGAAAAGCTACCAATAAAGGGCTGCTCTGGTAAGCTAATAAAATCTTTGACTGACTCTTTTAAATAATCGGTTAAGCCATCTTCGTAGCACCATTGGTATTTTTGATTGTCAATTTTGTCATGAAACTTGATGGTTAAACCTGGACACAATACCGCTTTGGCTTTGAGCAAATGGGTTAAACGTTTAACGGAAAATTTTGGCGAGTCAAAATAGCTGGCATCAGGCCAAAATTTAACTCTAGTACCGGTATTGCGCTTTCCTACGGTTCCCGTCTCTCGTAGTTCTTCAACTTTTTCACCGTTTTCAAACGCCATTTCAAAAACTTTGCTATTGCGTCTTACGGAGACATCAACACGCGTTGACAGAGCGTTCACGACGGAAATACCAACACCGTGTAAACCACCTGAAAATTGGTAATTTTTATTTGAAAATTTACCACCCGCATGGAGTTTACAAAAAATGAGTTCAACTCCTGAAACACCTTCTTCAGGATGAATATCGGTTGGCATACCACGGCCATCATCAATGATCTCTAATGATTGATCGGTGTCTAATATCACCAATATATTTTGTGCGTGACCTGCTAACGCTTCATCTACAGAGTTATCAATGACTTCTTGCCCTAAATGGTTTGGGCGCGTGGTATCGGTATACATACCCGGACGATGGCGAACAGGATCTAAGCCGCTAAGGACTTCAATGGAATCTGAATTATATTGGTCAGTCATGATAGTTTTTCTATATAAGTATTATTATTTTGTCATTGTTTTTATAATTAAAGTTTGGCTTTTAACAGCAAAAAATCAGCAATCATAGGCAACCTTTTCGCAAAGTTGATAAAGCTGTGATCGCCACCTTCTTCAATTATAAGACGACAGTGTTGGTATTTTTCAACTGCCTGTTGGTAATCTAACACTTCATCACCTGTTTGTACCATAACTAGGTAATTATTTTTTTGTCTACTATCAAGTTTTGGCGTGACTGGCTCCATTGCTTTTAGTTGTGTCATATGCGCTTTTGTAACTTGATAAACAATGCCAGTATAGGGGTTTTCCTGCTGACCAATATAGTCTTCAAGTAGTTCAAAAGGCCTAATTGCAGGGTTTATCATCACGGCGAGTTGCTGATATTTTTCTGCTAAATGACTGGCAAAATATCCCCCTAAAGATGAGCCGATAAATGACCAAGTATTCATTTCGCCTTCTTGTTCGATAATTTGCTCTAACTGTGCCATCGCTTCTGTTGGCGAGGTTGCTAATTGTGGACAGTGAAAAGCAATTTCAGGGTGGTTTTTCGCTAAATAATCCCTTGTCTGCACAGCTTTGACCGACAGTGGCGATGAATTAAAACCATGAATATAAAGAATATTTTTTAACATACAAATGAAGAACACAAGAGATAACGAAGTGGTAAGTTTATCATTAACATTGACAGAATAACGAATAAAACATTTAGAAAATTTCACCAATAGTAGTAGTGGCACCGCACTTTTTGTTTATCGTAAATTGTTTATCGCAAGTCTAATCACCTTGGGCTAATAATTTCACTGTTAATGTGGCCATCTTGATACAGGTAAAATAACCGATAACTTGGCGTAAGATTAAGTGAGCTTACCGACTCTTTACTTGGATCAAAAGCAATGGATGTTGCAGGACAAGTATACACATCAACACTTTGCTTCGAAGGTAGTGCTTGCTTAGGAAGAACAATAGCCCGATGAACATGCCCGCAAGCAATGGCTTCTATTTTAATTGAAGAGTGCTGCATTTCATTGATTGCTTGCCAAAAATCTACTTGATTAGTTAGGCCATGACGATCAATAAAATAGCCCACATCTACTGGATGATGATGCATTACCAATAAATGAAATTTATCCTTATCAAGCTTTGCTTTTAACGAAGATAGCTCCTCTTGCCTAACAAAGCCTGCTGGTGTTCCACTTTTACTATCGAGTAAATGAAGTTGCCATGCGTTAGCTGTTATGGTTTTATCTTGGCAAAACTCCGCTTGATTTAAATGCTTGGTTAATAGCGCTTGTTCATCATGATTACCGGCAAGATAATAAACCCTTACGCCCAGTTTAGCTTGACTAACTGCACGGGCAAAATTTTGATATGACTGCTCAGAATGATCTTGGCTTAAATCTCCGCTAAACACGACTAAATCAATGTCTGCTCGTTTCGCAATATCGGCAAGCACTTGTTGTAAATGCAAAAAAACATTACTGCCATGGTGTAACCCTTGAGGATCTGCAAATAAATGGCTATCACTAAATTGAGCAATAACCAAAGGGTTAGTCGCTTTTACAACTGGCTTCATTTAACTGTCGGCATAGGTACGTTAACTTGCCCCATTTGCAAACATAAATGTAACCATTCATTAAGAAACTGATTTATTTGCTGCTTTTCATCTTGTTGGTGCATCTGGGCATTAGGGTAATCATAACGTGGTTTAACTTGCACAATACCTTGGCTTGAAATCACTTCAGCCATGCGAGCATCATGGTATAAGCGAATGATCATTGTTGGATGTATGGCATGGGCAAGTTTTTTGTTTGTGAGCATCCGTTGAGTTGGTATTTTTTGCTCAGTCACCGTTTGCTCAAAAGTTATTAGCGATGTATAGCGAGTAACTTCATTTACCCTGACATGATACGCTAAATTGTCATTAATAAAAAAATGACGCTGCTCATCTAGCTCAGTTTGATCCGCTTGTAGTTTTAATAGAAGAAAGTAATTATTGGCACACAAAGACATCAAGCTAACTAAGTTAGGCTGATAACTGCTTTTTCTATTGTCTTTACTACTCGGAAAAAAACTCACTTTCACTCACTATCGCGATCTATATTCGCGCCTACAAACATTGATAATTTAACGCCAACCATTGTAATCCAATTACGGTAGCAGCGTTACTAATTTTCCCTTGTGCTAATAATGCTAAGGCTTGTGTACGCGAGACAAGGTGTAACAAAATATCTTCATTCTCTTCATCTAAACCAAAAACACTACCGGTTACTACTTGGGTACTATCAAATTTCGCCAAATATAAATGAATACATTCACTCATTCCGCCAGGACTAGAAAGATATGTCATGATAGGAGAAAGCGAGTCTGCTGTTATCTCGATATTCGCTTCTTCTTGAGTTTCTCGAATAGCGACTTCTTCAGGGGTTTCATTTTCATCAAACATGCCGGCAACAAACTCTAGCATCCAAGGTGTATTGCCTGCTCTAATAGCGCCAGCTCTGAACTGCTCTAGCAATAGTAGCTTATCTTCTGCAACATCATAGAGTATCACCACAACAGCATCGCCACGTTCAAAAACTTCACGAGTAAACGTTTGGCTTTGACCACCAGAAAATAATTTATGATTTAGTTGGTACTCATTTAATTTAAAAAAACCACGATACTTTGTTTCAAGTGCAACAACATTGGCATCCTCTTTATGGTACTGCAGCATAACTGGCGATTTATTTTTACTATCTTGCATAAAGAATCTCTTTTTAATAATAATTTGTTACACTAGTAAACACTTATTTCATTTGGTTAATTACAAAATCAATGTAGGATACTGCTTTAAAGTAACATTAATAGATTTTGATAGTTTACTATAACAAGTTTTTTAACCGCTTTTATTAACAATAAAAAAGAAGAGTAGTACTCGAAAACATGTACTCAAGGAATGTTCTACCCATGAAAAAAACATTAACTACCCTAATTATAGCTGTGAGCAGCGCATTAAGCGCTAACGTGCTAGCAGACGATTTACAATCGGTTTATCAGCAAGCTTTGCTAAATGATACCGTAGTATTAAAAGCACAAGCACAATATAAAATAGTTGAAGAAGATATTGCTCAAGCCCGTTCAGCGTTGCTACCTCAAATCAATGCTTCTGCCAGTTATAGCGATGGCGAAAGTGAATCTTACACCGCTCTAACAGATAAAGTTTCAACCACTGAATTTAACTCATTAGGTTATGGTGCAAGTTTAAATATGCAACTATATCACCATGACAGCTGGTTGCGTTTAGATATTGCTGAAAAATCAGCGCATCAAAGTGACTTGGTCTACCAAGTGGCTAAACAAGATCTTATCGTTCGTGTAACTCAAGCTTATTTTAATTTATTAAGCGCCAAAGATGATCTTGTCTTTGCTCAAGCTGAAAAAGCGGCCATTTCACGCCAACTTGAGCAAACTAAGCAACGTTTTTCTGTTGGTTTAACCGCCGTTACTGACGTTCACGAAGCACAGGCACAATACGATAGTGCGGTTACTGAAGAAATTCGCTCTGAAAATGCTATTTTTAATGCCGAAGAAGAAGTACGTGTTATCACCAATGTTTATCCAAGCAATGTCTTTATATTAAACACCGACAGATTCAGCACCACCTCACCCACGCCTAATAGTGCTGATGAGTGGCAAAAAGCAGCAGAAGCGAAAAACTTAGACTTAATTGCAGCCAAAGTAGGCATTGATGTTGCGCAACAAAATATTAATGCTGCAAAAGCTGGCCATTACCCAACACTTGATTTTGGCGCAACATATAACAGCACGGATACCGATACCGATAGCTCGCTAGGAAATTCTCCTGCGTTAAACGACTATTCTATTGGCGTAACCCTTAATGTGCCAATTTACTCAGGGGGCGCTGTACAAAGTAGCGTACGCCAAGCACAAAATCGTTTTGTCTTAGCAAGTCAGGATTTAATGCAAACACATCGTAGCGTAGTACGCACAACCCGCAATGCTTATAATACTGTGGTTGCTACTATTTCAGCGATTAAAGCCCTAGAGCAATCAGTACTCAGTGCTGAAAAAGCGTTAGAAGCTACCGAAGCAGGTTTTGAAGTAGGTACGCGTACAATAGTTGATGTACTTGATAGCACACGTAATTTATACAATGCAAAACGTAACTTATCTTCTACTCGCTATGCTTATATTCAAAATGTATTATTGTTAAAACGTGCTGGCGGTACCATAACCGATGAAGATATTACAGCTATTAATTCAGGTTTGATGACAGGTAACTAATCATCAATAACAAGCACTAAAAAAGAGCTATACGCATCGCGTATAGCTCTTTTTTTTTAAAACTTATTTAATCTTTTTTTATTATAGCAATCACATCAACTGACGATAAAAATCCACCAGCTGCTTTGCTTCACGTTGTACTGAATAATGCTCTAATACGCGTTTTCTTCCTGCTAACCCCATTTCGGCAAGTTTTTGGGGATCACTTAACAGTATATCCATTTTTTCAATCACCGCTGGCAAATCATTAACTGGCACTACATAACCATTTTTGCCTTGTTCTACGACTTCTGGCCATGCGCCCGCTTCACTCGCTAATACCGCTGAGCCACTACTCATCGCCTCTAATATCGTTAAGCCAAAGCCTTCATTATCACTGAGTGCAACAACCAGTGATAAGGTACTAAAAATAGTGGGGATATCTGAAAAATTTTGCTCGCCAGCGAAAACGATACGATCTGTTAACCCTGCTTGCGCAATTTTTGCTTGTAATGCTTGCACAAAATCCTCATTACTTGAGCTTATAGCTCCCACAACAACCGCAGTAAAATCAGGATGTTTATCTAGTATTTCGATACAAGACTCCACAAAAAGGTGAACACCTTTTTGCTTTCTAACTCGACCTAAAATCGCAATGCCGTATTGGTTTTTCTTTGCCGATTTAGGCAAAATATCTAACGCTTGCCATGCCGCTTTTTTATCTTCAGGTGGCGTATACACATCAGTTTTAACACCATGATAAATAATAGCATCAGGCTCTCTATGCAAATAACTGGCTGACGCTTTACACATGGCTAAAACAGCATCCATTTTATCTGTTAACCATTTAGTAGAGCCTGAGCGACGGCGCTGTGCTGCCGAGCTAAAAATTATTTTTATTTTTGCGCCAAATATATGTTTTAACAGCAAAGCTTGGATCATTTCATCAACACGGCGGGCATGAAAAATACGAAATCGACCGTCAGCTAAAGGCCTACGACACAATTTAACCACTTGCCAAAAACTGATGTTTAACGAAGCATCTGATAAATGATGCTTACCCATCACGCGTAAATTGATCAATTTTTGTTGCTCAGATAACACTTGTAGCATGGTGGATGTAACGCCAGAAAAATTTGAATTAGAGTTTCCTATGATTAATTCAACTTCGCCATTAGACTGCTTTTGTACTGCACTGGAATTCATTTTTCAACAAACCAATAATGATTAAACTCTAGGCGTATTCTACGATAAAGCTAGCGTAGTTGACATAACTTATATGCGATTAATACCAAGTCTATTAAGTTATTACCTATTTCAAAGTAACTTGGGTATAATTCGCCTCTGTAACATTTAGCCCCAAACCAGTGAGCGCATTCGTGAGCAGAAATAAAGTTTTACAGCCTGATTTTAAATTATCTTTTTTATTACCTAAATATTGGCTGACTTGGCTCGGCGTTTTCATTCTCTATAGTATTTCTTGGTTACCTTATAAGTGGCAGCTGGGATTAGGCCGTTTAATTGGTCGCCTTCTTTTTAAAATTGGCTCTAAAAGAAAACACATTGCTAACACCAATTTAAAGTTATGCTTTCCAGACATGAGTGAGCAAGAGCGCCAACGCATTCTCAAAAAGAATTTTGAAAATACAGGCATTGCTTTACTTGAAACTGGCATGGGTTGGTGGTGGCCAAACTGGCGAGTAAAACGCAAAGTTAAAGTGCTAGGGTTAGAGCATATTGAAAAGGCTCAAGCACAAGGCAAAGGTATTTTAATACTTGCCATGCATTATTTGAGTGCTGAAATGAGTGCAAGGGGCGTTGGTTACGGTCACCCTATGGTGGTTTTTTATCGACCACATAATAATCCGTTAATGGAATATTTCCAATTTCGAGGACGAGGGCGTTCAAATAAATACATGCTAGGCAAGCGAGATGTAAAAGGCTTAATTCAAGCCTTAAAAGATGGCGAGGCTTGTGTTTATTTACCGGATCAAGACTATGGAAGAAACCGTAGCCTTTTTGTTCCTTTTTTTGCGGTTAAAGAAACGGCAACCACAACGGGCACATTAATCTTTGCACGTCAGAAAAATGTCGAAACCATGATGATTATCCCCACCCGTAATGATGATGATAGCGGTTACACCTTGGAAGTGATGCCGCCATTAGAAAATTTTCCAACTCAAGACGATGAAGCTGATGTTATTCGTGTCAATCAAGAGTTAGAAAAAGCAATTTCCCGCAAGCCCGAGCAGTACATGTGGCTACATAGACGCTTTAAAACGAGACCCGATCCAGATGCCCCATCATTGTATAAATAATAAAATGTGATATAACTTAATTATTCGACTAAGTTACATACACTAATTTAATTAGGACTACTGGCGTTATTATGGGTTTTTGGATACGAAATAGTATATTAGCAGTATTGCTCATTGGCTTAGCATGGGGATTTTTAGCTAACCAAGAATATTTATTATCACTAGATAACTCTATCGAAAAACAGGCTCAACCAGCCGCTAGCGAATCAACCACTAAAAAGCCTACCGTTAAATATCAGCAAGGTAGAAAACTTGACAATGCTGCCGCTGAAGGACTTTCAAATTTTTACGCTAAAATATATGGTAGCAGTATGGATAAGAAGGGTCCTAAAATAAGAAATAATATTATCTTCTTACCGGATCCTCAGGGTGATTTAGTTAAAATACTACAAGCAAGAGAAATGGTCGTTCGTCCTTATCGAAAAACATGGCGAGGTACGACGGTTTCCCGCCCTTTTAGAAAACAACAAACTCTTTACCAAAAATTAGCTGAATATGCTGCAGAAGATGGACTTGAAGTAATTTGGTGGATAAATAAAGATTTTATTGTTAAAGATCCTTTCCGCATTGAAAAAGACATTCTAAAAACCGCTTACCAAGTTGGCGAGGCAGTTTCGGGTCACTTTCCTGAGGGGATTGTCAGCTATTTTTGCTATCGCCAACGCACGCTAGTTTTTATCAATGAGGCACCCGCATACCTTGATGAAGAATGCCTTTCCCTTAAGCCTAAAAGCACTTATTAACTAACCTGAACTCGGTTTAAGATATTTTTAACTAACTGAAATACATAAATTAAATTTTCAACAATAACTTTTGCCATAAATCAATCACGTTATTCTTTGCCGTTAAAGCAGAGTGCTCAATTAATGCGGCTTCATTTTGTAATGTTGCTTTATGGGAAAAATCCCTAAGTTGCTGATAGCTTATCGCCAACATTTCTTGCTCGTCTTCAGAAATAACCCCAAAGTGAGCTAACGCTTTAAATATGCCAATATTGTCGCTACACCTTGCTAAGTTAGCATCTTGACAACAATGTGCCAAAACAAGGTATTGTGCAAGAAACTCAATATCTACTAATCCTCCTAACCCTTGTTTAATATCAGTTAATTGCTCGGTTGATTTATCTAAATGGCTACGCATTTTTTCTCGCATGGTACAGACATCTGTTTTTAACTGCGCTAGATCTCTTTGCTGTTGTAGCACTTGTAAACGAATATCAGAAAATGCTTGCGCTAATTGGCTATTTCCATAAATCATACGTGCTCGAACCAATGCTTGATGTTCCCATGTCCAAGCATCTTGATGCTGGTATTCACCAAAAGTGCCGATATGTACCACAAGTACGCCTGATTTTCCTGAAGGTCTAAGACGCATATCTAGCTCATACAAAATACCACTGTTCATACGCGTGTTAAAAATATGCATAATGCGCTGGGCTAATTTCATGTAAAACTGACTGGCTGGCGCCGATTTTTCACCATTAACTAAACCTGTTGTCACCTCATTTTGCTCGCTATGATGCACAAACACCAAATCAAGATCAGAGCCATAGCTGAGTTCACTCCCTCCCGTTTTTCCATAAGCTATCACGCCAAAACCTTTATCATTTGTGCCTACTATCGATTTAGGCACACCAAAGCGATTACTCACTTGTTGCCAAGCAAGATTAATAACTTCTGTGATTATTGCCTCAGCAAGTGCGGTTAAATGCTGACTCACTTTTTTAACATCCAACACCTGAGCAATGTCAGCAGCTGCAATACGCAGTTGTTGTGCTTGTTTAAAGAGCCTTAATGCATCCATTTGCGCTTCCAAATCTTCTTCAGGAATGCGCAACATATTTTCTCTGAGCTCTAGTGCGTAGGCAGAAAGTTGCGGAGGGTTATTTAAACGCGTTGGATCAATCAATTCATCCAATAAAATGGGATACTTAGCGATATACTCTGTGACCCAGCTACTGGCTTGGCATAAATGAATAAGCTGTTTTAAAGCGCCCTCATTCTCAAATAACAACTCTAAATAAGCTGTTCGCGTAGTGATTTTCTTGAATACATGCAACACACGCTCAAGTACAAATTCAGCCTGTTTGGCTTGTTGAATATGACAAATAAGCTGCGGCACAAGCTTATCAAGCACTTGCCTCCCTCTGTTGCCAATACTGCGCTTAGTTACATCAGCGCGAAAATCTGCCAATAAGTGCCATACTTTCTCACTATGCCAGTCGTTCGCATTAGTTTTCTCTTGTTCAAGCCAAGCAATAGACTCTTCATCACTCCAGCGACTATGCCACAAAGTACTCCAATGCTGATCTTCAGCATGATGGTTTGGACTTTCAATGCCAATTAATTGTTCAAATTGCTGATGAACACTGCTCATGTGCCCTTCAAGCACCTGTAAAAAATCAGGCCAAGCGCTATAGCCAAGAACATATAGCAAGCGTTGTTTACCAAGCTCAGCTTCTGGTAGTGTTTGCGTTTGTTGATCCGCCAGCGCTTGAATAATATTTTCCACTCGACGAAGAAAACAGTAAGCATTCTCCAAGACAAGTTTCGTTTCTTCTTTTATTTCTCCTGCTATCACTAACTCAGGTAAAACCGTTAACAAGCTGCGCTGTTGTAACGCCTTTACTCGACCACCACGGATCAGCTGGAAAACCTGCACAACAAATTCAATTTCACGAATACCACCCGCACCCAATTTAATATTATTAATAAGCTGCTTACGGCGAACTTCTTGCGAAATCATCATCTTCATACGACGTAAACTGTCTATGGCGCTAAAATCAATATAACGACGATAAACAAAAGGACGTAGCAAGGTAGAAAGCTTTTGATGATACTCTCCTTCGCCAATCAAGCGCGCTTTTAACATAGCATAGCGTTCCCAATCACGCCCTTGCTCTTGGTAGTAATCTTCCATTGCATTAAAGGTCAAAACTAGCGGGCCACTTTCACCAAAGGGTCTCAAGCGCATATCAACCCGGTAAACAAAGCCGTCTGCGGTATGTTGATGTAATGAGCTAATAAGTTTTTGAGCTAAACGGGTAAAAAATTGTTGGTTGTCTAACGAGCGACGACAGCCTTGTGTTTCACCGCTATGCGGATAAACAAAAATTAAATCTATATCTGATGAAAAGTTAAGCTCTTTCCCCCCTAACTTACCCATACCATAAACGAGTAACGGTTGTGCTTCTCCTGCTGCATTAGTAGGTACACCCCATTTTTCTTGGCAAAAATCGGTCAACCAAGACAAACTTGCGAGTATCAAGGCATCTGCCAATGCCGATAAACGTGCTAAAGAATGTTCAAGTTCAATATTCAACACCAAATCGGCAATCGCAATATTCGCCATTTGCTGTAATCTGAACCGCCTTAATAATCGGTGTAACTGCGCTTCGTCTTGGCAATCAATTAACTGCGGAGCAAGTAACTCATCATAAGCTGGCATCTCTTGCTGATAGACATGATTATTTACAAATAAATCGATGACCAACTCAGGCGCTTGCAGTGCGCTTTGTAAAACAAAATCACTTAATGTAATGGCTAGTTTAAAGTGCTCGAGTTGCTCAGCGCTAAGCTGTTGAAAACTATCGGGGTGTTGCTGAGAAAATTGCTGCCAACTTTTTAATTGCTGTTGTTTTAGTAAATCATTATTATCAAGCGGAGAAAGAAGAGTTGAAGACACAAGCGATCCTTTTACTTAACCAAAATTAATTGCACAATAAAATCAATATCTATAATTGTTAGACATAATATGTCATTAGTGCTATTAATAACATTCACGTCTATAACGTGTTAATTTAGCACTTTCAGGAGATGATAGCAGCAATGCCAAAGCTAAAAACACCTTTTTACCGCCGATTTATTCATTGGGTGGCTCTTTTACCACTATTGATGTTATTTGGCTGTGGTGATCCCATAAAAGAGCAAGCCCTACAACAATTGCCCATCACCGAGCAAAGAGTGACACAACTCGGTAATGCCTTAACCAGCGGGCAAGTACGTAATGCCAACCTCATTCAACAATATGCCAATAAGGTAGCTGATAAAAAGCCTAATTTAACACCGTTAATCAACGAATTTAGAAAAGATGCTAGTGTTGATGGCCCCATGTACAAGGCCTTACTTGATCGCGTAAATACCGCTAAAAATCAGCCGCAAATGTTTGCTTCTTCACAAGCGCTATATGATGAATTACTCAATATTTACCAAGCCGCTGATCCGGTATTATATTCTGACGCCCTAAGCGATCCACTTAACGTGTTAGCAGATATGTCGGATGGTCAATTACCGCGAGTAAATGCTTTATCTAAAGCGCAAAGTCAACAAGCCAATAATGCCCAAGACTTTGGTACCGGTGAACAACTCATTGGTAACCCAAGTTATGGTCACTGGCAAACAGGCAGTAATGGGATGTCTTTTTGGGCATGGTATGGCATGTATTCCATGATGGGTGATTTATTTGGCCGACGTACTTATTATAATGACTGGGGCAGGAGTAGAAATTACAGCTATTACAATGACTATGGTCGTACTCGCTATAGCTCGCCTAGTCAATTAAAACAACAAACGGCGCTCGATACGCGCACCAAAAAATCATTTGCCAGTCGTGGACAAAAATTTACTAGCCCATACAGCAAAAATCGCGCAGGCTCATCAAGCTTGTCAGGCAAAAGTAAATCAGCCCAAACCAGTGCAAATCGATTTAGAAATAATAACATCAAAAAAAGCAGTTATGCCAGTAAATCAAAGTATGGCAAATCTTCTAGTTTTAGAAATTCTAGTACCAATACCTCACGCGGATTTCGTCGTGGTAAGTAACTGTGATAAGCAACAAAAGATAGGAACAAAATAAGTATGAACACATTAATTGAACTCGTGGGTGTGAATCAAGAGTTACTCATTTTTTTAGCGATTGATGTCACTATTGCTATTATTTTACTGGGAACCATGCGTTTTTTACTCGGCTTAAGCAGCCAAGTTAATAGCACGGAAGAATTAGCCCAGAAAGACAATTTTGCTTTTGGTGTTAGCGTTGCTGGTAGTGTTTTAGCACTCGGCATTGTCTTAACAGGGGCGATAACGGGTGAGAATGCCCCTAGCTATTTGATAGAAATCGTCGGCATGCTGGCTTACGGCGCCTACGGCTTATTACTCATCAAAGTGGGACGAGTGATCCAAGATAAAGTTGCACTACAACATTTAAACAAAACAGCGCTAATAAAAGAGCAAAACCTCACCATCGGCATTATTGATGCCGCCGGCGCTATTGCCACTGCCATTATTATTCGTGCGGTACTTTTATGGGTTGACGGTTTAGATCTTTCAACCTTTATTGCAATTACCAGTGGTTTTATCGTCGCTCAAGCAGTGCTGGTTTTAGTGACACGCCTTCGCGAAAGAAAATATGCTAAAAACAACCAAGAAGACTGCTTTCAAGAAGCGCTTAGTAATGGTCAAATTGCCCTCGCCATTCGCTATAGTGGTCACGTGATAAGTACTGCTCTTGCTGTAACGGCTGCCAGTCACTTTTTAGTCTATAGCCCAGAAACTCTTATGGTAAACCTTATTGGTTGGTTAGTTATTGGTATCATCATGACCTTACTTGTCGCGATACTCACTTCACTTGCTAAACGCATTGTTCTTTGGGGTATAAACCTCGTTGAAGAAGTAGATCAACAACATAATATTGGTGTTGCCAGCATTGAAATGGCGACCAGTATTGCTATTGCGATGATCTTATCGGCATTAATGGCATAAAACAGCGTTTTTTTCACAAACTAGTAGGTGAGCATAAAGGCTCACCTACCCCTCTCCCTTATAAATATTAACAAATATGCCTAGCAAAAAATCCCACTTTATTGATGACAGCCTATTAATTATAACGATGGCAGTATTAGCTGGTTGTGGGCTAATTTATGAATATTTACTCTCTCATTATGCCGGCCGTGTGTTAGGCGTTATGGAAAGCACAATCTACACTATGATAGGTTTAATGATTGTCTCTATGGGATTGGGTGCGTTTGCTGCTCGTAAAGTGCGCTGTGCTTTTAATGGTTTTGTTTACTTAGAGCTGATCATTGCCTTGCTTGGCACTAGTGCCATTTTACTGATCGGTGGTCTCATTGCCGTAACACAAATGCTGCCAACACTTATTGCTGACACATTTGCCCTACCTCCTGACATGACGCCTCGAGGTGGAATATTTAAACAATTAAGTTTTATCGCCTTTAATAGCCCTTATTTTTTCGGGGTAATTTTAGGCTTTTTCATTGGTATGGAAATACCGCTTATTGCCCGTATCCGCGAGCAAATTCATGGACAACATTTAGCAAATAACTTAGGGACAATTTATGGTGCCGATTATATTGGCGCAGGGTTAGGTGCTGCAATTTGGGTGTTATTCCTATTGAGTATCGATATCTCAAAAGCGGCAGCGATTACCGCAAGTTTAAACCTTATTGCAGGCAGTTTTTTTATTATGCGGTATTGGCAAAAACTTCACTGGCGAAAAACGTTTGTCGGCTTGCATCTCATATTAGCTTTTGTGGTTTTTTTAATGTTTAGTTATGGTAATCAGTGGCTAAACCAAATGAACAGTTTGCTGTACCTTGATAAAGTCGTACACAGTGAAAAAACCCGCTATCAGCAACTCACCTTTACTGAAAGGCACATGGGCATTAGCGCAGGGCTAACTGAAAGCAGTATTATAAATTTTTACCTTAATGGCCGATTGCAGTTTTCATCTTTAGATGAACATATTTATCACGATTATCTCGTTGCGCCAGTATTAGCCGGCTCGGCTCGCCATGACAATATTCTCATCATAGGCGGCGGCGATGGCTTAGCGCTCAGAGATGTACTGCGTTATGAGCCTGAAAATGTCACCTTGATTGATTTAGACAGCGAGTTAATTGATATTTTTAAATCACCCAGCGAGCACCTACCTGCTCGCCTTGCTGGGCAAATAGCTCACATCAATCAACACAGCTTGCAAGATAAACGGGTTAATATATTGCGCGCCGATGCCTTTATCGCTATCAATGACTTACTGCAATCAGGGCAAGTTTTTGATGCTATTATTGTCGACCTGCCCGATCCTAGCCACCCTGATTTAAACAAACTTTACTCGGTAAACTTTTACGCTCGGTTAGAACAGTTACTCTCAGGTGATGGCTTAATCGCGATTCAATCTACCAGTCCTTATCACGCTAAAAACTCATTTATTTCCATCGGGAAAACCCTTAAAGCCGCAAATTTTTTGCATGTGCAGCAGTATCATGACAATGTGCCAAGCTTTGGTGAATGGGGTTGGACTATAGCTGCTAAAATGGGCGCTAGCCCGTTAAACAGGTTAAATCAGTTAGCGGCGTTACCCGTTAAACATAGTTGGCTTAATCTTGAATCATTAAAGGCTGCCTTTATTTTTCCTAATGATTTTTATCGCGATAAAGAAAAAATAGGCATAAATATTTTAGGCAGCCATACTATTTATCAGCTTCATCAACAAGCATGGCAAGATCAACAAGGCATAAATTAATACACAGTAAAGAAAACAAACAAAATAATGCTTGACATAATATGTCAAGCTGCTAAATTTAACCCAGACGACATATTATGTCATCTATAAATACTTTTCGTTTAGAAATAAAGGATAGGAAATAAATGAACATTCATACTATAGCCGATCATTTAAATAGCTTGGCTGACAATTCAGACACGGGAATGAGTTTTGATTGCCAACCAATATCCGGCGAAGTCGACGTACTGCAAATAACCATTTTAGGGCGCGAAGAGTTGCCTGTATTTGTCTCTGTAACAGACGATCAAATACTTTGTATCAGCTACCTTTGGGGTGCTGACGAAGTTAAAACCGACAGCGTAGGAGCCATGCACGAAAGCATGTTAGAAATGAACATTCCTATGCCTTTATCATCATTTTCAAAAGTTGGTGATAAATACGTTATTTTTGGTGCGCTCTCCATCAACTCTAGTTTTGATGATATTGAGCATGAGCTAACTGTATTAAGTAACAATGCCCTTGAAGTAATTGACGATATGAGTGAATACCTAGTTTAGTCGATTCTATTTGAACTGATATCACCCTATTAGGAGAAAGAAATGAGTATATTTAAAAAGATTATGACCGCAATTCGTGGTGGTGCTTCAGAAGCAGGTGAAGCCATTATTGATGCCAATGCCACTCGTATTTTTGAACAAGAAATTCGTGATGCTGAAAATCATTTAACAAAAGCCAAGCGTGACTTAACGAGTGTCATGGCTGAGCAAATGTCAGCACAACGTGAAGTTGAACGTTTACAACGCGAAATTACTGAGCATGAAGGTTATGCAGGACAAGCATTAGAGAAAGGTGATGAGACCTTAGCGTTAGCTGTTGCTGAAAAAATAGCTAATCTAGAAAGTGAGTTAGCCACACAACAACAAGCCCTTGCAAGCTTTACTGGTAATGCCGATAGATTAAAAGAGCTGGTTAAGAAAAGTGAGCGTCAAGTAGGTGAACATAAACGTCAACTGTCTATGGTTAAAACCACTGAAAGTGTGCAAAAAGCCACCTCAGCCATTACTGATAACTTTTCATCAAGCAACTCTAAACTGTTAAATGCTAAAGACTCATTAGAGCGCATCAAAGCTAAACAGCAAAAGTTTGATGATAAAATGAAGGCTGCCGAAGTGCTTGAGTCAGAAGACTCTGACACCTCACTTGCTGCCCAGCTAAAAGCGGCAGGTATTGGCAGTCAAGATAATAGTGCTAATTCAGTACTAGATCGTATTAAGGCGAAACAAAAGTAAGTAAAGTGTTATCAATAAAAGCAGCAAGTCTTTAAGCAATATTAAAGGCTTGCTGCTCATTATAAGCCTTATAGCGCTTAAAGGTATTTTATGAGTTTTTTCAAAAAAGTATTTTCTAAGTCTGAAAAACCACAACGTAAATTAAGTCATGTCAACCAACTACTCGTCGGCGATATTATTGTTTTAACCGATAGCTTTGCTTTGCCTGAGGCACTGCGTAATCAGCAACTGCAAATAAGTGCTGTAAACACCTACGAATTTGAGCATAACAACCAGATTGAATGGACATTACAAGGCACAAGTGATCGCATTTTATTCTTATCACTGGAAGTTGATGACAGTACAGAGCTTAAACTGTCAATCAAACTTGAGCACGAAGATGTAGAGACACTTTTTGATTTGGATGAATTTTCAGAAATTTTTGACGAGCCAGGTCAAGCCTTCTTAACGCGTCAAAATGATAATGAACACACTAGCATGTGGAGTTGTGAGCAATACCAACAAAGCACATTTGCTAAAGTCGGTTTTTTTCACCGTAAAGATCATCGCAGCGAAAACTTATCAGCCTACGAAGGTAAGGATAGCGGAGAGCAATTTGAGCTGTATTGCCTTTACAATAAAGATCAAAGCAAAGGCATTGATGTCGAAGTGTGGCAGGATGGCGAAACCGAAGTGTTTTTAACACTCTTTAGGCCGCTAACCGATATAATTGATATGTACCCTGCAAGTTAAGCTTTAAGAGTAAAGAGAAGACCATGAGCAAGAAAATGCCTGATAAATGGCAATCATCCGTTAAAGCCATGAAAGCAGTACAAGTTGCTTTTGATATGGATGAAAAAATTCAATTATCCATTCGAAAAGAAGCGCTTGAAGCGGGTTTAAGCCCGTCAGACCAAATTCGTGATATTTTGGGATTACCTATCAATAAACGTCCCAAACGACCACGCTTAACGGTGAGCTTAGCGCCTGATGATTATCAGGTTTTAGCAAAAAAATATGGCTTGAAAGCAGAGCAGCAACTTGAAATAAAAAGAAAATTAATGGATGAGTTGATTAACCACGTTAATGATCAGGATGCCTAGTACCTATATTCACGTAACAACTCCATAATATTTCGAACAAAAATAAAACGATTTTGTTAAAAATGACTTTTATGTGTCATAATCTCCAGTGAACACACAACACTAGGGATATCATTATGTTAAATAAAAACTTACTAAAAAAATCACTTATCATTACTTTTGCATTAGGCTTAACAGCTTGTTCAAACACTGAAGGCTTAGAAGCTAACGTGACTGACTTAACCAATAAAGTTGATTCTTTATCAAACCAAGTTAATGCCTTAAATGGTGATATCGCCGAATTAAAGGCGCAACAACAAGCAGTCGCAGAAGATGCTAAAGCAGCTAAAATGGCGGCTGAGCAAGCAGCAATGGATGCACAAAAAGCAAACGAACGAATTGATAATGTTGTCGCTACTTACAAAAAATAGCTCAACACATTAACAAGGTGGCTCACCTTTGACGAGCCACCAACATCTAGATAAATGATACTTTTAAGCCGCTTTTATACTAAGCCAAGTAGCCATTGTTAACCGTGAATATCAACAACGACACGTCCACGAACTTTCCCAGTCAATAAGTCTGTCGCCACATCAACCGCTTCATGTAAACTAATGACAGTAGAGATATCTTCAAAGATTTCTGACGCTAGAAGATCCGCTAAACGTTGCCACGCCTCGATTCTATCTTCACGTGGTCGCATAACACTATCAATACCTGCTAACGTCACACCACGCAAAATAAATGGTACAACAGTAGCTGGAAAGTCCATTCCTTGTGCTAAACCACACGCAGCAACTACACCACCATATTGCATGCCAGCACAAACATTAGCTAAAGTATGGCTACCTGCTGAGTCAATTGCTCCCGCCCAGCGCTCTTTTGCTAAGGGGCGACCAGGCTCTGATAAGGTTGCACGATCAATAACCTCTGTAGCCCCTAATTTTTTTAGATACTCTGTTTGCTCAACCCTGCCGGTGGAGGCGACAACTTTATAACCAAGCTTGGCTAAAATTGCGATGGCAAAACTACCAACGCCACCATTAGCACCCGTTACTAAAATTTCACCTTTATCAGGCGTAACACCATTTTTTTCAAGGGCTATAACACAAAGCATCGCCGTATAACCTGCCGTGCCAATAGCCATGGCTTGTTGCGGTGAAAAAGCATCAGGTAATGGGATAAGCCATTCGCTTTTTAAACAAGCTTTTTCAGCTAAACCGCCACAGTGCACTTCGCCAACGCCGAAACCATTAAGCAATACCTTATCACCTACATGAAATTTATCACTATCACTGTGCTCCACACAGCCAACCAAATCAATGCCGGGGATCATAGGAAATTGTCGAACCACAGGCCCTTTACCAGTAATAGCTAAAGCATCTTTATAGTTAATCGTGCTATGCGAAACATTAACGATAACATCCCCTTCTGGTAGGGTGCTGTCGTCAATTTGCTTTACTGATGCTCGGTAACCTTGTTCATCTTTCTCAATTAAAATACCGTTAAACATATAACGCTCCTCATTTAGACCAGTCGTCTATAAATAGTTAAAAAATTTATTTAGGTAAACCCGTGATAAAATAATTCAGGTAGTTTTCTAATGGTTGTGCACTTTGCACTAGTTTTGCTCTACTGACAGCGCCTTCCCAGCCAACCCAAAAACATTCAGCGAGCAAATCACAATTGGCATCTGCTGCAATCTCACCTTGTTCTTGTGCTTCTTTAAGGCACCTCGCTAATGTCTGCTGCCAACTCAGCAAAATATCAATTAACTGTTGACGATAAGTGTCAGGCAGTAAATCGACTTCTTGACCAAGATTGCCAACTAAACATCCACGCTTAAACTGATGTCTGCTCATGCCAGTTTTTGCATCTTCAACGAAATGACTAATTCGTGCTAAAGGTGCGTACGAGTCGTCTAATAAATAGGTGGTTAACTTGTTAGCAAAATAACTCGCATAATGATCAATTACGACTTGGCCAAACGCTTCTTTACTTGCAAAATAATGGTAAAAAGACCCTTTAGGCACGCCAACTTTTTTCAAAATGCCATCAAGCCCTGAAGAGGCAAAACCATTTTCAGTAAGCTGCTCTAAGCCACTACGGATCAACGCAGCTTTAGTATCTTGATTTTCACGTACTATTTTTGGCGGTCTGCCGCGACGCGGTTTAGCTAGTTTTTGATTCATCTATACATAATAGACCGATCGTCTAATAAAGAAAAGTATTTAAATCTATTAAGTTTTTAAAATAATTTTTGTGACATATTTTTGAAGTACCCTATAATATATAAAAATTATATTTATCGTTAAAAAGGATATTAAATGGACAATTTAGAAGTTTCTGCCGAACAACTTGAATCTCTATCTACAAAAGCCTATGAACTTGGGCTTGAATACGCCCCGAAATTAGCCTTGGCTATTCTTACTTTACTGATAGGCTTATGGATAATTAGTGGCATTAGCAAGCTCACTAGGCTATCGATGGAGCGCTCGAAGGTTGATCCGACGTTAATTCCATTTATCGGTAGCTTAGTATCTTGGATACTTAAAGTGTTATTGTTTATTTCTGTCGCTTCCATGATAGGTATAGCAACTACTTCATTTATTGCTGTATTAGGTGCTGCAGGCTTAGCAATTGGTTTAGCATTGCAAGGCAGTTTAGCTAACTTTGCTGGCGGTGTTTTAGTAATGATTTTCAAACCTTACAAGGTAGGTGATTTAATTGAATCTCAAGGGCATTTAGGCAAGGTTAAAGAAGTACAAATTTTTAATACCATCTTAATTGCTCCACAATCTAAACAAGTCATAATACCAAATGGGGCGACATCGAACGGTTCAATTGTTAATTATACTGTTGAAGGAAAAATACGAGTCGATCTTTCCGTGGGTGTTTCCTATGATGCTGATATTGATAAAACCAAAGAAGTTCTGATGAACGTGCTTGAATCTCATGACAAAGTAATGAAAGACCCAGCTCCCTTCGTTGGGGTTTTAGAAATGGCAGATAGCTCGGTCAATTTTGCCGTTAGGCCACATTGTTTGCCAGCAGATTATTGGGATGTTTATTTTAGTGTTAATGAAGCGGTTAAAAAAGCGCTTGATGAAAATGCTATTACTATTCCATTCCCACAACGCGATGTGCATTTAATTCAACCATAATAGTTAAAGCTATTATTTTAAAGGCGTTAATAGTTAACTATTAACGCCTTTTTGTTTGTTTTTGATATTAGGTTGTCTTCAAGTTACGAGTAACAAAGCATTGTTGGCACAGCAGCAGGTCTTTTCCCTGAAAAATAAATTAGAAATGTATAATTAGTTGCTAGGGAAAGCTGCACGGTTTAGTAGTCCTAATTAAAATATCTTGAAGCTCGCTCAAACTCTTCATATAAACCAGAGTAGCGAATAGTGACTTTGCCATCGCTTTCATAGCAAGCTTCTTTGCCATTTTTGATATTTTTATAATTCGCACGTGATTGAACTAACTCATCGTTGACAAAAATATCATTAAACCCATAAATCTCAGGTGAGTTGGAAAAATAAAGCATATAACAGGCTTCACCTTCTGGGATACCAGCATAGACAAGTGAAATACCTAGATGATCACTTGAAACAGTAACATCACCATTATAACCGTGACTTATTGTTTCCCCTTTGCCTGAATAAAGACCTTTAATTAGTTTTTGTTTAATAACAACTTGATTATTTATTTCTCGATTTTGGCTAGCGTTATAATATACGCTGATATTTCTAGCTAATTGAAGCCTTTTATTAACCTCTTCTTTAATTTTATTTTCAGATGAAATATCAAAAACAATAATAAGAGTAATTATAAGAACGAGTAGAGATATTATAGCCCCTAAAATAACCCTACTTTTGTTAAATAAGTTTTTCTCAAAATAGTAAAAGCAAAGTTTGGCCGCGAGAAAACCAACTGCACTCGACACAAAGAAAATCTTAAAATACAGTAAAATAAATATTAAATCATAGCCATAAAAGTGCCCCAAAAAGAGTCTTGTAATAATAAATGATGAAATCCATGAACTGATAACTAAAATGATAAAAACTTTTACCGAGCTGAGATAGTAAAAGGCAGCGATAAAGAATGATATGCTAAAAATTGGAAACCAATAATCTAATATATAATTATTAGGCACTATATATTGTGCCAGCATTGCTAAAGAAAAAAAGGCAATAAAAATAAGGTTGATTGCGTTTTTCTGAATGGGTTTACTCATATTTATATTATTCCTTAATATCTAAATACTAGTTCCTAAAAATATCCTTATCAGTATTTATTATATTGATAAATAATTCTATACCTCTAAAACAGTTTTTGGCGCTGAAGTATGAACCTTGTTGTGCGCAACATAATCAGGGCATATTGATTAAGATGGAATAGTTAGCTCGTAAACCTTATGGGCGCAAACTTTATTTTCATTAAATGAATGTTGGCAAAAATACTGGAAAAAATACTTTTAAAAGGCAACAGCTAAACTGCAAACGTCGGCAAGATCTCTATAAAAATAACTTAGGGTTAATAACAATATAGATTCATATTGGTTTTATGAGTGACCTATAAGTGGCCCAGAAATAATATGTTGTAATCACTTAAAAGGAAATAAAGAAAAGTGGTGGCCCCTCAGTGACTTGAACACTGGACCTACCGATTATGAGTCGGGCGCTCTAACCAACTGAGCTAAGGGGCCATTTTTTGAACTGTTCCACAAAGGTATTGTAAAACGGCGAGCAGTATAAGCATTTTTGAATTTGTTGTCACCTACTGAGCTTTATTATTTTCGCTTTATTTTCCGTTCGATTAATTCTTAAGCAATCAATGCCTTTATTAGTAGTCGAACCTTATCTGCGTGAGCTGTGATACTAAAAGGTGAATGTTACCCCGGCGTTTATTTCACTTTGGATCCATAAGTCACTCGACAGTGAAATAGCGCATGCTGCTTCATCACAAAAAATATGGCTATCCGAGTTAAACAGTGTGGCATAAATTCGTCCTCCAAATCTAAAATTAACATTCTCTGTTACCGCAATTTTAGTTGCCAAGCCGATATTCATAGAAAAACGTGTTTCATTATCTAATGTACTATCCTCTGGCGATAAGTGAGTTAACCCCAAACCACCAGTAATAAATAGTGGCGCTACTCCTTTGCTGATAGGCACATTACCACCAATGTGCGCGTAGGTTATGGATAAGTTATTGTTACTGGCTATCGCATTATCTAATGATGAAAACTCTGTGTTGTTATGACTAATGAGAAATTCGCCTTGGCGCTTGCTATCAACATCCCAAGCAAGCAATAAACCATAACTAACTTCCTCTGTTAGTTTAATATCAGTAACAGTATCATTTTCATTAACCTCAAAGTCGCCACCAAATCGGTAGCCTACAAGTGGGGTAATTTCAAAAGCACTCTCTTGTGCGGCATAAGCTTGTTTAGCGAACAAAGAAAGTGATATCAAGCATAAAAGTGCCAATAGGCGTGTGATAAATAGCATAAAGTCCCTTAGTAGCAAGCATAAAAAAAGAGCAAATTAGTTAAACTAACTTACTCTTTTCTCAAACTATTTCAAACTAATTTTTAGTGAGAATCTTGTAATTACTCACCGTCTAAAAAGCTTTTCAATTGCTCAGAGCGAGAAGGGTGACGTAACTTACGTAGCGCTTTCGCTTCAATTTGACGAATACGCTCACGCGTAACATCAAATTGTTTACCAACCTCTTCTAACGTATGGTCAGTGTTCATGTCGATACCAAAACGCATTCTCAGTACTTTAGCTTCACGCGCTGTCAACCCAGCAAGCACTTCATGGGTTGCCCCTTTCAAGTTTTCAGAGGTTGCTGAATCAACAGGCAACTCTCCGCTACCATCTTCAATAAAATCACCTAAGTGTGAATCTTCATCATCACCGATTGGCGTTTCCATTGAAATTGGCTCTTTTGCTATTTTCAACACTTTACGAATTTTATCTTCTGGCATAATCATGCGTTCAGCTAATTCTTCTGGTGTCGGCTCACGCCCCATTTCTTGCAACATTTGACGAGAAACACGGTTCAACTTATTGATAGTTTCTATCATATGTACCGGAATACGTATGGTACGTGCTTGGTCAGCAATTGAACGCGTAATTGCTTGGCGAATCCACCATGTTGCATAAGTTGAGAACTTATAACCACGACGGTACTCAAACTTATCAACCGCTTTCATCAAACCGATATTACCTTCTTGAATTAAATCTAAGAATTGTAAACCACGGTTAGTGTATTTTTTCGCAATTGAGATAACCAAACGTAAGTTAGCTTCTACCATTTCTTTTTTCGCACGACGCGCTTTCGCTTCACCGATTGACATACGACGGTTAATGTCTTTAATGCCATGAATATTTAAATGGGTTTCTTCTTCAATTTGATTGAGTTTCAGGATACAGCGCTCAACATCTAACTCAACATCACTTAGCTTAGTTGAATAAAGATGCCCTGCTGCCTTTTCAGCTTCAAACCAATCCTTTGACGTTTCATTACCTGGGAATACTTTAATAAACGTAGTTTTAGGCATACCCGCGCCCATCACACAATGCTTCATGATCAGACGTTCTTGCACGCGTAATCTGTCCATAACACTACGCATGTTTTTCACTAATTTATCAAATAATTTAGGGATTAATCTAAACTCTTTGAATACTTCAGCTACACTATCAATTGCTTCTTGTGCGTCTTTATGGCCACGACCTTTTTGCTCAATGATCTTATTTGCATTTTCATGCGCTTCACGTAAAGCAGCAAATTTTTCTCGTGCTAATTCAGGATCTGGACCTGTATCTTCTTCTTCTTCGTCTTCTTCGTCTGACTCAGTGTCATCTTTATCTTCATCATCAAGCTCTTCTTTAGATAATTCAGAGCCAACATGAGTTGCAGCAGCAGCTACATCATCATCTTCTGCATCGGGATCTAAAAAGCCAACAATAATATCAGACAAACGAAGCTCTTCTGCTTCATAGTTATCCCACATATCAAGTAAGAAATTAATTGCTGGCGGGTATTCAGAAACACTACGTTGTACTTCTTTAATACCTTCTTCAATACGCTTAGCGATAACGATTTCGCCTTTACGTGTCAATAATTCTACAGTCCCCATTTCACGCATATACATACGCACTGGGTCAGTTGTGCGACCAATTTCACTTTCTACGGTAGCAAGTGCTTGCGCTGCTGCCTCTGCCGCATCTTCATCGGTATTGGCTTCACTCATCATCAAGGTGTCAGCGTCAGGTGCGTTTTCAAACACCTGAATACCCATATCATTGATCATACGAACAATGTCTTCTACTTGATCTGAATCGATAATATCTTGTGGGAGATGATCGTTAACTTCTGCAAACGTTAAATAACCTTGCTCTTTACCTTTGGTTATTAGCTCTTTAAGTCTTGATTGAGGGGCTTGTTCCATTGACGAGTGTCCACCTATGTATTGTAAATAAGGGTAGCGATGCTGAGCACGAGTGCCGCATAACAAAGCCGCAAATTATAGCGAAATTCTAGCGCTATTTCCAGTAATTAAAAGTCTTCTTTACTTTTACTAATTCAATAGTTAAGTCAAGTATAGCTGTTCGTTGTCAGGATGCGTTAAGTATTGCCTGCAGCTCTTGTTTTTCTTGTTTTGTCATTTGTCCTGTTCGCGCTTTTTGCAACAATATTTCAGCCCGCTGTTCAACAAAATTATTAAGTAGTTTCTCAATACTATCGAGAAAAACATCCGTTGCCGCATCGGCTTCAATGTGGTGCTGCCAACACATTAATTTCGCCAACTGTTTACCTTGCTCGGTATCTCGAAAGTATTCTAATAGCTGAGGCGTTTTAATGTTAGGATTTTGCTGGCATAAGGCCAACAATTGATTTAATAACGCAACACCCGGAATATCTATTGGCTGTAAAACAGAAATATCTTCTAACGAGTTAACTATATGGGGATGCTCTAGCAGTAATGCAATGGCTAATCTAACCGGCGTGACTTTGGTGTTAGCTTTTGTTTTTTTAATGGCAGAATCAGTATTACCGCGTTTATTGAGTTTCGCTAAAAGCTGTTCACTTCCTGTGCCAAAATTATTGGCAATATCATTAATAATTGCATCTTTTAAAATGCTTTCGGGTAGTTTTGCTAAATAAGGCTGGAATGACTCAACCAAGGCCGCTCGCCCCTCTAGTGAATTCATATCCACTTGCATCATCAAGTGTTCAAATAAAAATTTTGATAAAGGCATGGCTTCATCAAGCACTTTCTCAAAAGCTTGCTGCCCTTGCTTGCGAATTAACGAGTCAGGATCTTCGCCGTCTGGCACAAAAACAAATTTCAATGAAAAGCCATCACGAATAAGTGGCAAAGCATTTTCCATCGCTCGCCATGCCGCATCACGGCCAGCTCTATCGCCATCATAACAACAAATCACTTCTTTTACGGTGCGAAACATGGTTTGCAGCTGCTCCGCAGTAGTCGCTGTACCTAGCGAGGCTACCGCATAATCAACGCCGTGTTGTGCTAGCGCAACTACATCCATATAACCTTCAACGACAACTAAACGTTCAAGGCTTTTGTTGGCCTGTTTCGCCTCAAACAGTCCATAAAGCTCTTGACCTTTATGGTAAATACGCGTTTCTGGTGAGTTTAAATATTTGGGTTTTTCATCGCCTAATACCCGACCACCAAAGCCGATAACTCGACCTCGTTTATCACGAATAGGAAACATAATTCGGCCGCGAAATCTATCATAGGGTCTGTTTTTATCCCCTTGAATGGCCATACCTAAATCAACTAACTGCTGATTCGCTTGACCATTAGCAGAAAAGACTTTCATCATGCCATCCCAAGCATCACTGATATAACCAATACCAAAACGTTTAACCACTTCACCGCTTAAGCCACGGCCTTTTAAGTAATCAATAGCGGTGGCTTTGTCTGAGGCGACTTTCAATTGTTGTTGAAAGAATCGACTCACTTGATTCATCAATTCGTAATCATCTTGCTTTTGCTGATAAATCTGTTGTTGGCGACGCTGCTCCGCAGGAGTGGCATTATTTTCTTCTCGCACCACTTCCACGCCACAGTGACTGGCTAATTCTTCAATGGCATCAACAAAATCAAGCCGATCAAACTCCATCAAGAACGAAATGGCATTCCCGTGCTCACCACAACCAAAACAATGGTAAAACTGCTTATCATGACTGACGGTAAAAGAAGGAGATTTTTCATTATGAAAAGGACAACAGGCTTGGTAGTTTTTGCCTGCTTTTTTCAATGGCACACGCGCATCAACCAACTCAACAATATCAGCACGCGCTAATAAATCATCAATAAACTGTCGAGAAATACGTCCGGCCATACGTTAATAATTGCCTACTAAACAAGGAAGAATTTATTGTACACAAAATCAAAAATAAAAGGTGCTATATTTTATGCCAAGTGTATTACTGAATTTTAGCGAATAAAAAACCGTAACAACCAAGGCTATTACGGTTTTAGTAAATCAGGGTTACCTAATTAGTTTAACGCAGCTCTGACTTGGCCGCTAATGGCGCCCATGTCTGCTTTGCCCTGCATTAAAGGCTTTAACACTGCCATTACTTTACCCATGTCAGCCATTGAGGCAGCACCAGTATCGGTAATAGCTTTGCTAATTAAATCTTTAATTTCTGCATCGGTTAATGGTTGAGGAAGAAAAAACGATAAAGCCGCTACTTCTTCTGCTTCCTTTGCTGCTAATTCATCACGGCCACCATCGGTAAACATCTTGATAGACTCTTTACGCTGTTTAACCATTTTAGTTAATACGGCAATAATATTGTCATCAGTTGCTTCGGTATTGTGATCGATTTCAGCTTGTTTAACTGCAGATAATGCCATACGGATCACGCCAAGACGTAATTTGTCTTTCGCGCGCATGGCATTTTTCATTTCATCTTTGAGTTGAATTAGAAGAGACATCTAATTATCCTCGAAGGCTACTAAGGTCATTCTTAAGAAAGAATATCTTAGTACATGCGAATGCGACGAGCATTCTCACGAGAAACTTTTTTCGCAGCACGTTTAACAGCCGCTGCTTTTTTACGCTTACGTTCCCAAGTTGGCTTTTCATAACATTCGCGACGACGAACTTCTGAAAGGATACCTGCTTTTTCACATGAACGCTTAAAACGACGTAACGCTACGTCAAATGGTTCGTTTTCTCTTACTTTAATTACTGGCATGTACTGTTTTACCTTAGTATGTATCTATATAAATCGGCGTTTGACTTCGATTCTTGTAGCGTTTATTCGCAAATAAAAACCTTGTCTACACCCGCTCTATCAAAAATGGGTGACGTATTCTACTGCTAACTAGTCAGTGATGTAAAGGCTAATTTGTTTCGCACTAACAAATAAACTAGCGAAATAAAAAAATGCTAGGTAAAATCCTCCACCTTAACTCTATGCTCCTTCTTTTTGAGACCACACAGTATGCGAATTTTAGGTATCGAAACCTCATGTGATGAAACAGGTATTGCTATTTATGATGATGAAAAAGGCATTATGTCACATCGTTTGTATAGCCAAATTGCCGTGCACGCTGATTATGGTGGTGTTGTACCTGAACTTGCCTCTAGAGACCATGTTCGCAAAACCATTCCGCTAATAAAAGAAGTACTCGCCGAAGCTAGCCTAACACCGCAAGATTTAGACGGTGTCGCTTATACTGCTGGGCCTGGGCTTATTGGTGCGCTATTAGTGGGTTGCTCAATAGGACGCAGCTTAGCCTATGGTTGGGATTTACCTGCAGTCCCTGTACACCACATGGAAGGGCATTTATTAGCACCTATGCTAGAAGATGATATTCCTGAATTTCCGTTTGTCGCGTTATTAGTGTCAGGCGGTCATACTATGTTAGTGCGTGTTGACGCTATTGGTCAGTATAAGTTATTGGGTGAGTCTGTTGATGATGCGGCTGGTGAAGCGTTTGATAAAACAGCTAAGTTATTGGGTCTAGATTATCCGGGGGGGCCTGCTTTATCTAAAATGGCAGAGTCTGGTGTTGCCAATCGCTTTAAATTACCTCGCCCTATGACCGACAGGCCGGGATTAGACTTTAGCTTTAGTGGTTTAAAAACCGCTGCCGGTACTCTTGTTAGAAAGGAATGCGTAAAGCTCAACGAAGCCGAACTTAAGCAAACCCATGCCGATATTGCCCTTGCTTTTCAACAAGCGGTAGTTGATACCTTGGCAATAAAATGTAAACGCGCGCTAAAGCAAGAAAATCTAAACCGTTTAGTGATTGCTGGTGGCGTTAGCGCTAATACGGCATTGAGAGAAAAGCTTGCCACTACGACCAAAAAATTGGGCGGCAGTGTCTTTTATCCAAGACCTGAATTTTGTACCGACAACGGCGCTATGATCGCCTATGCCGGTTTACAACGTTTAAAAGCTGGCACCAACGCCGATTTAACTTTTAAAGCTAATCCTCGTTGGTCACTCGATAGCTTACCAGCGGTATAACCCTCACCCCTTCGACAAGCTCAGGACAAACGGGATTCAACCGATTATTCTGAGCGCGAAGCAGTCGAAGAACCAAGCTGCAATAGACTTGGTAAGAAAATCAGCGTAAAAATAGTACTCACCCCCATTCCCCCGACAATCACTGCCGCTATGCCACGATATAATTCAGCGCCAGCCCCCGGCACTAATAGCAAAGGTAACATGCCACAAATACTGGTGAGGGTGCTCATCAAAATTGGTCTGAGTCTTAAGCGCACAGCTTGTTCAACCGAGTCGTGACGAGATAAACCTTCTCGCTCACCCAGTCGAGTTTGGTAAACCAATAAGATAGCATTATTTACCACAAGCCCAAGTAAAATAATAAAACCTATCATGGTGAGCAAATCAAGCGGCTGAAAAATCACCAAATTTGTTAGCTGTAAAAAACCAATACCACCAATAGTAGCAAGAGGAATAGTCAATACGACTAATAAGCTATCTTTAAACGATTGAAACAAAGCGGCCATTAATAAATAAAGGATGATCAATGCCAAAATAAAACTTTGACTCATACTGGTTAATGCTTCCGTTAATGCTTCTGCACTGCCGCGATAATTAACACTGGCTAAGCCACCGCCATCACCTACCGAATCATTCGATAAAACGGCCATAATTGCAGGCTCTGCATTGGCTTTTATTTTGGCAATGGCTTCTTCCAAACTCAAATCATCAGGTGGAGTGACTTGTAAGGTAATGGTTCGTTGTCTATTAACTCGCCTTATAGAACTTGGCCCTGCCGTTCGAACAATATCAACTAATTCACCTACTGGCTGAATACCAGCATTAGGTGTGTATAAAGGCGTAGAAGCTAACTCTTCAGGCGACTGCCAATCGGTTGAACGTAAGAAGACATCAAGGCGTTTTTGGCCATTAAAAAAGTCTCCGACATACAAGCCTGTGCCTAACGAACGAGAAATCGCCGCAACTTCTGAACGAGTCCAGCCGGCCTCAGCCATACGCCTTTCATTTGGGATCATGCGTAACTCTGGCTCAGCTAATGTTAACCCTGGAGTCGGTTGAATTTGTGCCCCCGCTAACGCTTGACTAATCGCGCCATATCCTGTTTGCGCAGCTTTTAACAGGGTATCAACATCATTGCCTTGAATATCAACATCAATACGCCTACCACCACCTAAACTTTGGAAAATTTGTGACTGTGATGCAAATGCCATGGTATCGGGGAAGCCTTGCAAAAACTCGGTATTGATAACTTGAATAATTTTACCAATATCATTAGCATTTTCAGCGTGCCCCCCCATAAAACCAAAACTGCCAAAAAAGCCCATCCAAGTGTGCGCTATCTTAGGCTCCTTTTCTCCCGTTAAATATGGCTTTATACGACGATTAATTTCATCACTCATTTCAAAACGCGCCGCAGGATAACTCAACCCTGGAGGCGGTAAAATAAATGCCTGAAATTGATTTTGGTTACCCTTAGGCAAGTAATCAATTTTAGGAAAAAGTAACCAGCTGCCACCAAAAGAAAGTAGCATCAAACCAAAAATCCACATGTAGCGTTTAACTGGCGTACTGGTAATGCGCATAATACCTTGGGTAATATTACGCCACCAGTGGGCATGAGGGTCGACTTCGCTCACTTCTGTCAATAACTTTCGCGCCGCAGTAGGTAAAACAGTTACCGCAATGATTAATGACGCGACGATAGCAACAGCAATAGTAATAGCTAGATCAGCAAATAACTGCCCTGAGACAGCATCTAAAAAAGCTATAGGTAAAAAGATCGCCACAGTGGTAACCGTTGAGGCGATCAACGCTCCCCAAACTTGTGTAGCTCCTTTAAGTGAGGCATTTTCTGGGGCTTCGCCTTTTTCTCTAAGCCTGACAATATTTTCTAACACGACAATAGCCGCATCTAATACCATGCCCACCGCAAAAGCTAAGCCCGCCATAGAAATAATATTCAGCGTTCTGTTGCTGATATACATCACCACAAGCGTGATCACCAAGGAAATAGGGATAGCTAAAGCAACGATCAAGGTTGCTCTGAACTTACGTAAAAACCACCAAAGTACAATGATGGCTAAGCCCACCCCCATTAATAAGTTATTACGCACTAAATCCATAGACCGATTAATGTAGATGGTTTCATCTGACATTTGGATCATTTGCAAGCCAACTCGTTTTAATGGGCCTTCATTCAACTCATTCATAGCCGACTGTAATCTGGCCATGACTTCAATAACATTAACCCCTTGCTCTGCTTGCGCATTCATAGCAATGGCAGGCTCACCATCAAGCGTTAAAATACCTGTTCGGTCTTGCAGTGCTTGTTCAACAACTGCAACATCGCGTAATAAGATAGGTTGTCCATCACGCCATTCCAACACCATTTCACCTAGCTGCTTAGCGCCATATTTACCAGAAAACCTTAACGTGTACTTTCTTCGACCGACTTCATTGAAGCCACCCGAGGTATCACTATTATTGGCTAATGTTTCAGCCAACTCAGGAATATTTAATCCTAAAGCTGCTGCTTTATAGGGGTCAAAAGTCACTCTTAATTCAGACTTTAAGCCACCAAAAGCATTGGTTTTTGAAATACCCGCAACACGCTCTATACGGGTTTGAATAACCTCTTCCACATAGTCTTGGTAACTCACGATATCGCGTTTATTATCAGATAAAGGCTTTAACGCAAACCATGCGATAGCATCAAAAGTTCTATCACCACCAACAGAAATAACAGGCTCAGTTGAGTCCGCAGGATAATTGGGCACCTGATTTAATGCGCTCATCACATCAATTAATGCCCGTTCTAAATTCACGCCAGATTTATAGCGTAAGGTGATATTACCTTGACCTTGATTAGAGCTTGAGGTGAGTAACTCTAATCCTTGCAAGCCTTTTAAGACATCTTCTTGGCGTTCAATAATTTCAGCTTCCATTTCTTCAGGCGCTGCTGAACGCCATCCCGTAGAAATGCTGATTTCTGGTTTACTAATATCTGGTGTCAGTTGTACCGGCAATTTAAATAAACTAATGGCACCAAATAAGGCAACTAATAGAACAGCAACAATAACCGCAGTAGGGTTTTTAAGTGCTGGCGCTGTTAAATTCATTATTTACCACCTGAAATAAGCGCACTATTGTTATTTTTAATGGCAACACCCTGCCCGTTTTGTAAGCGCTCTGCGCCACGAATAACGATTAGATCACCGTCATTAATCTCAGTCGTTGATAAAGCGCTTGAAATAGCGACCAAATCATCCATACCGACACCCACTTCAACAGGTATCTGCTCCGCTACTGATTCTTTGTCTGTTTTATTCACGCGAAAAACACTGATGCCTTCACGGCGTAAAACAAGTGCATCGCGAGGTACAGCCAATGCCAAAGTACTTGGGCCATTAGCCACCTTGGCTTTAATATTTAAACCAATTGGCCAATCAAACGTTGACATGTCGAGGCGAACTTCCATTAAGTGAGAGCGAGCATTCGCAACCGGCACTATGGTTTTAATGCTTGCTTTACCTGTGCCTAACGGCGACTCAATGGCTAATTCTTTAGCTTGCTTTAAAAACTGATAAGCAACAATCGGGGCAAATACTGTCGCTTCACTATTTTCCGTTTCAACTAAGCGCACAATAGCACTGCCATTGTTAATATACTCGCCTAAACTGGCGATACGTTGTGCAACAATACCAGAAAATGGAGCTTTAACTTGTGTATAAGCTAAGTCTTGCTCTGTTCTAGCTAATCTTGCTTTAGCAGCAATGACATCGCCTTTAGCGATATCACGTTCAGAAATAGTTTTATCAAGCTCTGTTGCGGGCGATAATTTTTGCTTAACTAGTTGCGTTTTTCGCTTTACTTCCGCCTCTAAAAAGAGCAAGTGTGATTGGCTATTTAAGACATTGGCTTGTTCTTCTTTAAATTGAATTTTCAACTGTTTGTCATCAATACGAGCAATTACATCACCTTTGTTCACCCGCGCGCCAATAGCAGATAAACTTATTAGTCGACCCGATATTTCCGCGGCAATATCAGAGTCATTTTGACTAACAACAGTACCCGACACCCATACAACTGGCGCGAGTAATGTCATTTTTGCTTTGACCACATTGACATTAGCCGGTGGAAACTGTTGCGCTAAAACGCCTTGAGTAAAAGAGCAATATAAAGTGATTAAAAAAAAGATTTTTGTGATTTTTTTCATGAAGTTCCTGACACGAATAAGTTATTTATTATTAATTAATTTTAGTTGATATTTTACTTTCAGTTCCTTTAAGCAATCGAATGATATTGTCTTTATGACGAAATATAATTAAACCGCTCAACATCAACGTAGGGTATACATACAAGGGTTTCAGTAATAATACATACAAGGGCGCTATCGACACCGTAACAATAGCCGCTAAGCTAGAATATTTAGTTAACTTAGCCACCCCCACCCAGGTAATAATTAATAAAGCACCTAGATCTAATCCAATGGGGAGCAAGGCTCCTAAAGCTGTCGCGACCGCTTTACCCCCTTGAAAGTTAAAAAATATCGGGTACATATGCCCTAAACAAGCAAAAACACCAATAGCACCAAGATATAAAGGCTCTTTTTCACCGAGGTGTGAATATAAAAAATAAGCGCCCCAAACTGGAATAGTGCCTTTTAAAATATCAAAAAATAATACTGAAGCTGCTGTTAATTTATTGCTAATTCTCAAGACATTGGTTGCACCTGGGTTGCGAGAGCCAGTAGTACGCGGATCAGGTAAACCTAGTAACTTACATATTAAAATTGCACTCGAAATCGAACCTATCAAATAAGCAGCAATAATCAGGGCAAGCGTTAATAGCAACATAGTGAGAAAAATTATCAAAAAATTTACAATATTCTTCATTCTATCTTGTTATCTGCTAGTTTTTCTACTGCCACGCAGGTAAACTCGCTTTTTATTTTGTAAAAATTATTATTAACAGGCAAAAAATGGACAAGGTTTTTATTAAAGGTTTACACATTCAAACCACCATTGGATTTTTTCAATGGGAAAAAGAAATAAAGCAAACACTTGTGATAGATGTAGCTATGGCCTGGGATACAGCCAAAGCAGCGGTTAATGATGAATTAGCAAAAACCTTAGATTATGCTGAAATTTCAACCGCCATAGCAGCATTTGCTAATGAAAACCCTGTAGATCTATTAGAAACATTAGCTGAGCGCATGGCTGAATTTTTAATGACGCAATACCATATTCCGTGGTTACAACTTAGTATTGGCAAGCCTGGTGCTGTACACAATGCCGATACTGTAGGTGTTGAAATTGAACGCGGTCACCTTCCTCAAAATCAAGCAAGCTAATGGCTGAAATTTATATATCATTAGGTAGTAATGTTGAACGAGATTACCACGTTAAACACGGCCTTGAAGCACTGGCAAACGCCTTTGAGTTACCTTTTCAATCACTCAAATTGTCATCATTATTTGAAAGTGAAGCGATAGGATTTAGCGGCAAACCTTTTTACAATATGGTCGTTGGGTTAACCTGTAAACACAGTGTTGAACAAGTAACCACTATATTACGCAATATCGAAGTGCAATATGGTCGTAGTGTTAATGCAAAAAAGTTCAGTCCACGCACTTTAGATCTCGATTTATTATTATATGATGATTTGATCTGCGAAGCACCTGCACAACTACCCCGTGATGAAATAGACAAGAATGCCTTTGTACTGTGGCCGCTATGCGAAATAGCACCCGATTTAATTCATCCAACAGTAGGTAAAAGTTATCGAAGCCTCTGGGCGAGTTATGACAAAACACAGCAACAATTACACATTGTTGAACAATGTTGGTGATCATATTGATCAACCTAACACTATTTAGTACTACCCATTAAAGAATACTATTTAAGAAAGCGAAGGAATACATGACAACATTAGAAATAATTATTCTGGCATTACTACAAGGATTAACAGAATTCTTACCTATTTCCAGCTCTGCACATTTGATCTTACCCTCACAAATTTTACACTGGAAAGACCAAGGGTTAGGTTTTGATGTTGCTGTACATGTGGGAACTTTACTTGCGGTTATGCTCTACTTTCGAAAAGAATTAGGGGCAATGACAGTAGCTTGGTTAGGCTCTATTAATATTGGTCCAGCGAAAGGGACTAATGACGGCCAAGTTAATTTTGAAGGAAAGCTTGCTTGGTGGATTATTTTTGCCACCATTCCCGCAGGCTTATTTGGCCTGTTGGGTAAAGACTTTATTGAAGCGCATTTACGCTCAGCGTTAGTCATTGCTGCAACCACACTATTATTTGGCTTTTTATTAGGGTTCGCTGATGTAAAAGCAGGCCATAGAAAAAGCCATAAGCCCATGGAAAAACTCGGACTAAAAGGCGCAATGCTCATAGGTTTAGCACAAGCGGTGGCACTGATCCCTGGGACTTCGCGCTCAGGTATTACAATGACAATAGGGCTGTTGTTAGGCTTATCACGTGATAATGCCGCTCGTTTCTCTTTCTTACTGTCAATACCAGCCATTGCTATGGCGGGTAGTTATTTAACGCTAAAATTAGTGTTATCAACCGAAGCGGTAGACTGGCAAGCCATTGGTCTAGGTAGTTTACTGGCGTTTGTAAGTGCTTACGCTTGTATTCATTACTTTCTTATTCTATTAAATAAACTAGGCATGATGCCTTTTGTTATATATCGCTTAGTTTTAGGTGCCGGCTTATTATGGTTTGTGCTAGCTTAATCTAAGTACGGTTAATACTTTAGTTAAACGAAATAAAATGTGAATTCAAATATGATTGCAATAACCTTAGAAAACTTCCAGCAAGTTATTCTGGAAGAGTCCAAAAATAAATTAGTCTTAGTGGCATTTTGGGCAGAGCAAATACCTGAGAGTGTCGAGCTAAAAAACCAATTAGCGGCAAAAGTTTCCCCTTTTCCAGAGCAGATGCTCATGGCGACTGTTGATTGCCAAACACAGCAGCAAATTGCCCAACAATTTGGCATTCAAGGTTTACCAACAGCGGTGCTCGTCAAAGATGGTCAACCTATAGATGGAGTATCTGGGCCACAAACAGATGAAACTGTTGCCACTTTCTTGGATAAGCACTTACCTAAGCAAGAAGACTTACTCCTTGCTCAAACACAAACTTTATTAACAGAAAATAAACTCAATGATGCATTAAATATCATCACTCAGGCTTATCAACTAGATGGTGAGCGTGCAGATATAAAGCTTGTACTTGCTGATGTAAGCATTCAATTGGGGAAAACCGATGATGCTCAAACATTACTCGATAGCATTATGATGGTCGATCAAGACAGCTATTACCAAGCACTACTAGCAAAGCTAGAGCTTGCTAGCCAAGCCGCTAATTCCCCTGAAATTCAAGCACTTGAAGCTGAGCTTGCCAATAAACCAAATGATGTTGAAATTCAGCACCAGCTTGCTGCTCAGTATAGTCAAGTTAATCGTCATGAAGATGCATTAAAAATATTATTTCGGTTAGTGCAAGCGGGCGAGGCAGATAGCAAAGAAAAAAGTAAAGAGTTGTTTTTAGATGTGCTTAAAGCCCTGCCTGATGGTGACGCGCTAGCAACTAAGTATCGTCGTAAGCTTTATACCTTGATGTATTAGTTAAAAAAGAAAACCATCGAGTTACGAACAGAGAAAAATAAGCGCTTCGTAACTCGCTCCACGTTGCAAATAACTATATTAGGGTAAGTGTTCACTTGCCAAATAGTCATGCGATTGCATTTCTTGTAAGCGACTCAAGCAGCGCTTAAACTCAAAAGCAAGGTTTCCACCCGTGTATAAGTCTTCTAACGGCGCTTCAGCTGACATAATAAGCTTTACATTTCGCTCGTAAAATTCATCCACTAAGGCAATAAAGCGCCGAGTGCTATCATCACTTTCTCGCCCCATTTGTTTAACATTTGCCATTAATACTGTGTTGTAAAGCTGGCTGATTTCCATATAATCACTTTGGCTGCGAGCACTTTCACAAAGCACTGAAAAATCAAAATAAACCACACCATCAGACACACAAACCGTGGGCAATTGACGGTTATTAATTTCAATATCAACACCTTCTTTGCCTACTTCACAAGAAAGTTGCTTGAAGTAATGATGCAAATTTTCATCGGCTTGCTTATCAAGCGGATAATGATAAATCTCAGCTTGCTCTAAAGTACGTAAGCGATAATCAACACCACTATCAACATTAACTATCTCAGTATGTTCATTAATCAATTTAATCGCCGGTAGAAAGCGCTCTCGTTGTAAGCCATTGCGGTAAAGCTCATCGGGAATAATATTTGACGTCGCCACTAAAGTGACATTATAGGCAAATAACTCTTCAAATAAGGTGCCTAAAATCATCGCATCCGTGATATCTGAAACAAAAAACTCATCAAAGCAAATGATACGCGTCTCACTTGCAAACTTCTTAGCAATAATTTTCAGCGGATCAGATTGACCTGTCAGTTCCTTTAATTCTTGATGAACTCTATGCATAAAGCGGTGAAAATGCACACGCATTTTATTTTTAAAGGGCAAACAGTCATAAAAAGTATCAACTAAGTACGTTTTCCCTCGACCAACGCCGCCCCAAAAGTACAAACCTTTTATTGGTTTTATTTCAGGTTTCGCATAAACTTTTTTCCAGCGATTGAGCACTTTTTTAAAGGTAGACACTTCAACAGGCTTAGCTTGAAGATCTTCGTATAAGCGCTGTAATTGGTTTACTGCATTTTCTTGGGCAGCATCAAACAGAAAATCATCTTGTGTTAAATCTTGCTTATACTTTTCAATAGGGGAAAGTTTTATCATGAAAGAGCCATATTAATTGGGTATTTTGTTGCTAGTAGCGGATTGAAAAGAATGATCATTCCCTTATTGAAATCAATAACGCAGTATATATGCCTTTAAACTCGTCTCTTGAGGTAATATGGGTATAAACATTGTCTAAATAATATTGTAAACTATCAAGGCAGCACTTTTTTACTTTTTTTTAATTTTATTTCCAATAGACCTAAGGTAACCCTATGACCGTAGTAACTGCATTAATTATTTTTGTTGTTGGCAGCATTGTTGGCTTTTTTGTGAACCATTTTTTGTCGTCATCAAATCAAGAGCAACGTAAACTAGCTGAACAAGTGAATAAAAGCGAAGCGGCATTAGCCCAATATAAACTTGATGTTTCCGATCACTTAGCAAGCTCAGCTAAATTATTAGAACAAATGAATTCAACTTGCCAAACAGCAATGAAGCAAATGGAAGAAAGTACTCAGCTATTGCAAAAAGCAACAACAACGGATGTTGAAGGTATGCCGTTCTTTTCTCAAGAGACACAGCAGCAACTTGCCCAGACAGCGGGTTTAAGACACCCAAAACGTTCCAGCAAGAATGTTGAATCAGCCACAGAAGCACCGCTAGATTACTCAGGTCAAGCCAGTGGGTTATTTATTGATGAAAAACAACGTGTTTCAGGCGCAGAGTAAACTGGTTAAAATAATCAGTTAGAAATATAGTGTTACAAATAGCAAACTAACTAGGCTGAACTTAGTGAGTTTGCTTATGTCTATTTTGGAGTATGTATTTACCTGTATGGTAATAGTTTTTAGTTTTAGGAGAACCCTTCCATATGAAAAAATTATCCCTAGTCATTAATACCGTAATTCTTTCCAGCTCTTTAGCGTTAGCAAGCGCCCCTGCAATGGCAGCTTGGCCAAGTAGTGTCGATGGTCAAACTATGCCAAGCCTTGCGCCCATGCTTGAAAAAGCAACCCCTGCAGTCGTAAGTATTGCGGTTAAGGGAACTCATGAAGTAAAACAAAGCGTACCTAATATTTTTAGATTCTTTGGCAACCCTAACCAAAACCCAAATCAAGCACAACAACGTCCTTTTCGCGGGCTAGGCTCAGGCGTTATTATTGATGCTGACGAAGGCTATATAGTCACAAACAACCATGTTATTGATAAAGCAGATGAAATTATCATCACGTTAAAAGATGGTCGCCAAATTGAAGCAGAAAAAATAGGCTCAGATGCCGATAGTGATATCGCTTTATTGCAAATTGATGCCGATAACCTTAGCGAGATTAAAATTTCAGACTCAGATAAATTACGTGTTGGCGACTTTGCAGTCGCTATCGGTAGCCCTTTTGGTTTAGGGCAAACAGTCACCTCTGGTATTGTAAGTGCTTTGGGCAGAAGTGGCCTAGATATCGAAAACTATGAAGACTTTATTCAAACGGATGCGGCTATTAATAGCGGTAACTCGGGGGGCGCTTTAGTCAATCTACGCGGTGAATTAATTGGTATCAATACTGCTATTTTAGGCCCTAATGGCGGTAACATAGGTATTGGGTTTGCTATCCCTAGCAATATGATGCATAACCTAGCGAAGCAAATCATTGAATTTGGTGAAGTTCACCGAGGTGTTTTAGGTGTATCAGGCCGTAGCGTTAACAGTGAAATAGCTAAAGCAATGGAGCTTGAAACTAATCAGGGTGGCTTTATTGAGCAAGTAGTACCTGACTCAGCAGCTGACGAAGCAGGTATCCAGCCGGGCGATGTCATCATTGAAGTGAACGGTAAAAAAGTAAAAACCTTTAATGAGCTACGCGGAAAAATTGGCTCTATAGGCGCAGGTAAAAAAGTTGATCTAACCATTATTCGTAATGGTGACGAAGAAAAATTTACTGTTAAATTAAAGCAATCTCAAGCAAATAATGTTGCTTCTGAAACCATTCACCGTATGTTCGAAGGAGCCAAGCTTGAAAATAATGGTACCGATAAAGGTGTCAACATCACTGAGGTAGCAGATGGCTCGCCTGCTCAAATGGTAGGTCTACAGGCTGGTGATTTAATTACCGCCATAAACCGGACTCGCATCAAAAACATTGCTGATTTGCGAGGCTATTTAAAAGATAGAAAAGGCGTTTTTGCACTCAATATTATTCGAGATAATTATTCTCAATACTTGATGATCAGATAAAAAGTAACTATTCAAACCTATTAGATTATGGTTTAAATTTTTGATCGATATAATGCGCTAAAGGCTAGCCTCTGTTGGGTTAGCCTTTTTTGTTGGCTAAGCGACTTATCCTCAGCTGGTTTATAAAATTTATGTTAAACTCAAATTAATAACAAAAAATACTGTCGTGATGGAACTCCCTTGAAAATTAAATCTGCATTAAAGTACATTTTAAACGCAATCAGCTACGGAATACTGTTTGCCATTGCATTTTTACTGCTCGTACCAAACTCAAATACCAATTCATTTTTACAAAGCCTATTTGTTCAAAAAAAACAATCCCCTGCTCCCTTATCATTTGCTAAAGCTGTTAGCTTAGCTAGTCCTGCAGTGGTAAATATTTACTCTGAGGAAATAGAGTCTAACCCCAGATATGGGCGAGGCGCACGTAAATCTACCCGTTTAGGATCTGGGGTAGTGATGGATAGCAATGGCTATATCTTGACAAATTTACATGTTATTCAAAATGCTGACTTAGTTCAGGTTTTACTGCAAAGCGGGCAACTTTTTCCTGCTGAGCTCATTGGTTTTGATCAAGTAACTGACTTAGCCGTACTGAAAGTCAATGCCACGAATTTACCTGTTATTCCACAAGTTCCAGATCAGGAGTCTCTGGCTGGCGATATTGTTTTAGCAATAGGTAATCCGTTAAATTTAGGACAAACCGTTACCCAAGGTATTATTAGTGCCACAGGCCGAAATGGCTTAAGTAACACCAACTATTTAGATTTTCTTCAAATGGATGCGGCAATTAACGAAGGCAATTCAGGCGGGGCTTTAATTAATAGTAATGGCGTTTTAGTGGGTATTAACTCACGCAAATTTACTCAATCTACTCCTCAGCTTAATATTCAGGGAATATTCTTTGCTGTACCCTACCAGTTAGCTAACAAGATCATGCGTGAAATCATTGAAAATGGTCGTGTGGTTCGTGGTTGGCTTGGTATTTCAGCAGAGCGTTACTTAACCGATGTAAAAGGCTTTATTGTTCAAGCCGTGAGTCCTAATAGCCCTGCTTTTTCTGCTGGTATTCAAGTGGGCGATGTTATTTATCAAATAGGTGATGCGCCAATACAAAGCATAACTCACGCATTAGATATTGTTGCTGAGACAAAACCAAATACGCCTTTGGTATTTAAGCTATATCGCCGGGATAAAAGCCTTGAGACCACTGTGGTTATCAAAGCGCTTAACAATTAAAGCGAATTATCAATAATATAGCGTTCCATTTCAGTTGCTGGCAAGGGTTTTGAGTAATAAAATCCTTGCCCATACAGGCAATCCATTTGCTGTAATAACTGCGCATCGGCTAGGTTTTCAATGCCTTCTCCAACGGTATCCATACGTAAATTCGTGGCCAGATCTATAATGGTTTTTATTATCGCCCGGTTATTTTCATGTTCATGAACATTGTTAATGAATGAGCGATCTATTTTTATCACGTCAATAGGAAAACGGTGCAGGTAACTCAAACTTGAGTAACCTGTGCCAAAGTCATCCAGCAATATTTTCACGCCTAATTGTTTTAACGCTTTCATATTCGCGAGTACAATATCGGTATTTTCCAGTAGCGCGCGCTCTGTCAATTCAACTCTTAAGTGCTCGGGTTTTAATCCTGTTTTCATTAAGATATTTGCAATATCACTGGGTAAAGAAGGATTGAAAAACTGTTGGCAATATAAGTTACAGCTCACATAAAGATCATCGCGTGCTAAAGTCTTTTGCCAGCGCCTTAATTGCTGACAGGATTTTTGTAAAATCTGTAAATCAATGGCCTGAATCAAATGTGTCTCTTCAGCCAAAGGAATAAAATCATCCGGGTAAACAAAACCCCGCTTTGTACTTTGCCAACGTGCTAAGGCCTCAAAGCCTTTTAGTGCTTGATTACTTAATTTTAAAATCGGCTGAAAGTAAGGTTCAAACTCCTGCCAGCCAATAGCTTCACGGATGTCAGCCTCAAGGGTTAGCGCATTTTGTACTCTTTGGTGCATACTAGCATCAAACACTTCATAGTGCCCTTTACCACTGTCTTTTGCATGATACATGGCGGTATCCGCATCGCGTAACATGGTATCGGCATTATCATAGCGCTTATCGCTAAATAAAATACCAATGCTAGTACCGGTAAAAACGAGTTGATTTTCAATAGTAAAAGGCTGCTCTAAAAACTCTGTAATTCGCTGAGCAATTTCAAAGGCCTCACTATTGGAGTCAAGATCCTCAATCAAGATAACAAATTCATCTCCACCTAATCTTGCAACAGTATCTTTGCTCCGCACGATAGAAGAAAGTTCGCGAGCAATAAGTTTTAATAACACATCGCCAGCATGGTGTCCTAAGCTGTCATTAACCACTTTAAATCGGTCGAGATCCAAAAATAAAACGGCGAATGCCATATCTGGCTTGCGCTTATTGCAGGCGATAGCATGGTTGAGTAGATCGATGAAAATAGCTCTATTAGGTAAGCCCGTTAAGCTATCATGGGTTGCGGTATGCTTTAACTTTTTTTCAGCTTGCTTTCGTTGAACAATCTCTTCTTCAAGCGCTAAGGTTCTTAACTTAACTTGTTGCTCTAGTAGTTCATGACTTTGCCGCTCAATATCAGATGCTTCTCTTCGCTTAATAGCACTCGATACATGGGTAGCAACAAAGTTGAGTAATTCTGCATCTTGCTGAGTATAAGTCGTATCTTCGCGATAACTTTGGATGACCATCACTCCAAGTAAGTTACCTGAATAAATTAATGGTACACCTAACCAAGAGTGCATATTAGCTTTAGGCTTTTTAGTTTCTCCTTGTTGATACAAGGCAAGCATATCTTGATAGGTAAGTAGTACAATTTCTTGGCGCCTTATTACCAACTCAGAAAAGTGATTAGATAAGGTTCTTGGTTTATAGTCACGTGCCAAATTTTCTGAATTTTCATCAACAAAGTAACTAAAGTCTAGGATCTCGCTATCATGATCATATTTAGCAATAAAAAAGTTAGTCGCATTAATTAGCTGGCCGACAATATTATGAACTTTGGCATAGAAATCATTGATATCAATGTTAGCAGCGCTGGATAGCTCTGAAATTCTATACAAGGACTCTTGCAGTAACTCTGACTTTTCACGCTCCCTGATCTGCCCCATTAGCTCACGAGTTCTCGCATTTACTGCGCTCGTTAGCCGTTCTTTATCTTGTAAGCGCACCATAGCACCAACCACATGCTGTGCTGCAAAAGTGAGCATGTTTAAGTCTTGCTCAGTATAGCGAACTTTTTTACTATAGCTTTGCACAACCATGATCCCTATTACCAAGCCATTATGTAATAAGGGAACACCTAACCAATCAGTGCCTGTTGTGCCGTAAACTTTAACTTTGCCATTTTCTTGTAACTGTTTTTCTACTTTGGGAGTTACCAGTAAAGGCTGCATCGACTCTATCACTAAGTTGGTAAATGAGCCTGAAAAGCTCTCATAGTCGATAGCACCTGTTGGCCAATCATCTTTTTCATCAACAAAGTAAACAAACTCTAGGGTAGAGAATGTTTGATCGTAAGTAACAATATAAAAGTTATTAGCTGTCATTAATGACGCTATAGTGCGATGAACTTGCGGATAAAAGTTTTCCAATTCATCACATTCTTGAGAAAGCTGATTTAGGTGAAGTAAGGCTGTATAGCGCATTTGCAAGCTATCATGTTGCTCTTGCAGCAATTGCAATTGCGCTAAAGTATCAGTAGTGGCTTTTGTCTGTTGGGCAGGTGCTTTACTGCTCTGACATACTTCAACACTGACGAAGTGTTTTGTGGAGCTAGAGTTTGCCATAAATTTAAATAACCACCATTGTCAGACTTACCACTTTTCCTCAATCACAAGTGAAGAGAAAAACCATCAAACAATCATAATGTACTTTTATGACAAAAAAATCCACTATAGCTTTTAAACTATAATCAAATTCTGCTAACTAGAGTGCTTCTTGTTTAGCCGCCTCTATAATTTTCTCGACACGATCTTTATTACCGCAAATAGGCGATTTCTTTTCATCACGATAATACCGGATATCAATACAATCTTGTTGATATCGACGTTCAAGCTCAGTACGAATAATAGGTTTTCCTTTAGCATTAACAATTTGACGATGTAAAGCTTGGCATTGTTGAATTTGCTCTGATGCTAAGGTGATATCTTCACAAGCGTTATCATTACTAGAGCATGCAGCCAAGACCAAAGATAGGCCTACCGCCGAAAAAAGAGGATATTTCATGTTATTTATCGCTTTAATTATTTTTAAGAAGTTATGTCTTTTTACATTATAT
>JAPHTO010000153.1 GCA_026196955.1 Colwellia sp.
AGCCTAGATTATAATCACGCTGTGTGCGCTTAATATGTGGTTTAATTGAGTTACCCATAATAAGTCTCCAAAGTGTCAACTTATTTCAGGACGGGTCAAAGCTTATAAAAAAGCCGAGTCATGTTAGTACTCGGCTTTTTTTATATGCATTATGTAAAAACTTATTGCTGCAATAGATAAGCAGCAGCGCCAAGTAAGCCCGGCTGCTGCTCGGTAATAACGTAAGTCGGTGTTTGCACGGTAATGTGTGATAAACGCCCTTTAGCTTCAAAACGAGCTCTAAAACCACTGTTTTTAAAGTATTCAACAAATCTTGGTACTATGCCGCCGGCAATATAAACACCACCTTGACTATTCATGGTCAGCGCTAGGTTGCCAGCAAAACTGCCAAGTACTTTACAAAACTGTGCTAGCGCTTGTGCACAAATAGGGCAGTTACCTTCAAGGGCTTTAGTACTGATATCTTTGGCGCTAAGTAATTTGGTATCGTGTTGATGGATACCACAAAGCGCTTGATAAATTTGCTCTAAACCATAGCCAGATAGCAGCTGCTCATATGAGACTCGTTGCTTAATATTACGTAAAAATTGCAATATTTGAATATCAACATCATCAACGGCAGCAAAGTCAGTGTGGCCGCCTTCGCCACTGAAACAATGCCATTGACCATTTAACGGCACCAAGTTGGCAACACCAAGGCCAGTCCCCGGGCCGCAAACAGCAATGGGTTTATTAGCAACCTCTTCGCCACCGCCAATTTTTACTTTTTGACTATCGTTTAATAACGGAATTGCCATGGCAATAGCCGTATAGTCATTGATCATTGTTAGGCTATTTAAATTAAGTCTTTTAATTAAGGCTTGCTGTGAAAATTGCCACGGCAAGTTAGTCATTGAAATAATATCGTCATCCACAGGACAGGCAATAGCTAAACAAGCATTGATAGTAGCGTTATTGAGTTGCTTATTATCGATATATAGAGAAATAACATCCGCTAGGCTATCAAATTCGGCACATTGGTAAGTTTCAATATTGGTAAATTTCGTTTCACTTTGTTCATCTGCCTGTGCGAGACGAATATTTGTGCCACCAATGTCGGCAATTAAGTTAATGATGTTTTTGTCTGCTGTGTTCATTGTTCTGGCTCACTTCTATACGATATCTTTTACTGAACATCTAGCGTTAAATCTTGGTGTTGCCAATTAAATTTAACGGTTAAGGTTTGCGTTTTCTTATCCCAATCGATGTTCCTGCTTTGTTTCTTACCGACCATTACTTTTGTTGGTTGGCTTTGCCAATTATGGATGACTAATGTCATATCTCTGCGCTTAGGCATGCCAACATAGTGGTTATCATTTCTTGATAATTGAATCGCTAATTTGCCACTTTGTTGGTTGGCTTTAAAGGATAGTAACTCAAAAATGCCTTGTGTGTTAGCTTGAAACGTTTCACCGTCATCTTCATACATCTCACCAGTACTATTTTTTACTGACTCGTCGGCATAGTAGTGTAGGGTTAGCTTGCTACTGTCGTAATCTTTCGTTGATTGAATATCATCAATCATAGGAATAAATGAACCAGCGCGAACTAGTACTGGCAGCGTTTCTAGGTTAGTTGCAATGTTTACAGTTTGATTGCCTTGGTGCTTAACACCGGTAAAATAATCAAACCAAACCCCTTTAGGTAAGGGAACAGATACTGATTTTATACCGGCATCAACAACGGGGGTTACTAAAAAGGCATCACCCCACAGATAACTTGTAGCATTGTTCATTAAGCTAAGAATAGCTTCATTTTCAAGGTCTTGCTCAAAGAACAATGGACGCATTAACGGCATACCCGTATTGCTATTTTGATAGGCAAGCGTGTAATTGTACGGCAATAAGTTATATCTGAGTTTGATAAATTTTCGCAAGATATCTTGGGTGTCTTTATCGTGAAATACGACTTCTGGGGCAATATTATCTTGCGCGTGTGGTCGGTAAATGGGCTGAAAGACACCGTATTGTAACCAACGGATATACATTTCTTTATCGAACTTTTCACCACCAGCAAAGCCACCTAAATCAGAATGGGTATATCCCATGCCTAGTACACCCATTTGTAGGCTAAGCTCAACTTGAGGTTTTAACCCGCCCCAAGTACGGTTGACATCGCCCGTCCAAGGGATCATGCCATAGCGCTGTGAGCCAGCAAAACCTGAGCGCATTAAAATAAAAGGACGCTTATTGGGTGCGAGGGTTAACTGGTTTTCATAAACCATTTTTGCCCACTGATGGCCATAGACATTATGGATAGCATCGCCATTAACTAAGTTACCATTCTCAAGCGTATGTATGGTATCGCTAGGGTGCACTTCTGGCTCACCTAAATCACCCCACCAACCTGTTACGCCTTGTTGGAACAAGGTTTTATAAATGTCATTAAACCAGTTTTTACCTTTGTCATTGAAGACATCTATTAAGCTAGTATTGCCAAAATAGAAGTCGAAACGTTTAGGAGCACCGTCTTCATTTTTCGCTAAGGCTTGGTTTTTTTCAGCGTCAGGAAATTTTTTAGAGTTTGTTAACACAAAAGGCTCGGTAATTAGTATGGTATTCACCCCTTGCGCTTTAATGTCTGCCATCATTTTCTCAGGTGTTGGGAATGCAGCTTTATCCCAAGTTAAGTTACCCATATGACCTTTGATATCTTTACCAAACCAGTAAAGATCTAAAATTAGTGCATCAAGAGGAAAGTCTAATTCAACAAATTTATTAACCGTATCGCGAACTTCACTTTCGCTTCTATAGCCAAAACGAGAAGCGTAATTACCTAATGCCCAACGTGGTGGCATTGGCTGCTTGCCCGTCACTTCAACATAATTATTGAGTAATTGTGGGTAGGTATCACCCGTGAAAACAATATAGGCCATGCGACCTGATACCGCTTCAAATTGCATGATGTTTTGCTCAGATTTACCTAAATCCATCCAACCTTTAGCTGAGTTATCAAATAACAGTATGTACTTATTGCTCGATAATACCGCAGGTAAACTGAAGTTCATTTGATTGGATTGGGTCTCATAACCGTAATGGGCTCGGTTATATAAAGGCATACGATGACCACGTCTATCCATGCCTAAAACGCGCTCACCGCCACCAAGTAATTTTTCATTATCTGCTAAATTAAAACGAAAGCCTTGCACGTTATATTGTTGTTCGTTTTCTATGGCGTTTCCGACAAAAAAGCCAGCTTCCTCTTTAAGTAGCAGCTGATTTTTATTGTCATGTTTCTTATAAAAAGCAATTGAAAAAGGGCTCTTGGTGATAACAGCGGAAAGCTTGTTGCTCGAAAATTCTATAGTTTTCTCATTGCTAGCTAACGTAAATAACTGCTTAGTTGCCGTTTCTTTAATGGCGAATGAAGGTAAGTTAGCGGCATTCTCTGCTAGCGCATTTTGAGCTTTTTTAGAGAGAGAATAATGCACTTCAATGGCTTCTTTCCCGTACGCACTCAGTCTCACTTCACCTTGCTCTGTAGTTATTACTAACGAGTCGGCCGTTAATTGGTGTCCAAGATAACTATTATCAACGTAGGCGAAAGCGGTACATTGCACAAACAGCGTAAAAAACAAAACGGTTATTCTGAGTGGCGAACATAAAGTCAAAAAGGTCAAAGGGTATCCTTAAATGATAAGAGTGTTGTTATAGCATCGATAATAACCTTGTCAGCCGCAAGCGACATCTTGAATACGTATGCAGTCACTTGTTAGTAATTCACCTTAACATTAGCATGAGTATTAATGACAAAAATAATTAAATAAGATCATATTATGACTTCCTTATTAAAAACCTCAGCACACTTATGTTTCGCACTAGCACTAAGCGGTTGTACAAACATTGTTGAAAAAACAGAAAGCGCTACATCAGAAAAACCGCAGTTAAGTCACTTACCGCAGCAGCCTATTTATGGCACGCAAAATGATTACGCCTCACAAGCCATTTACTTTTTAGTGACAGACAGGTTTGTTGATGGTGACGTAAGCAATAATCATGAAAAGCAAGGGGGAGATTTTCCTACTTTTGATGTCAAACTCGTCGGCGAAAATGGTGAACAAGCTAACGTGGGGTATTTAGGCGGCGATTTTCAGGGGGTATTAAATAATGGTCAATATATTAAAGATATGGGCTTTACCTCGGTTTGGTTAACGCCTATTTTTGATAATCCTGATCAAGCCTTTAGTGGCGGAGAGCCAATTACCTATGGCGGCGCATTTAAAGATGGTGGTAAAACGGGTTATCACGGTTATTGGGGCGTTAATTTTTATCAAGTCGATGAACATTACGATTCAGCCGACTTAAGTTTTAAGGATTTTACTGAGCAATTACAGCAAAATTTTCAGCTTGAATTTGTATTAGATATTGTCGGTAATCATGGCTCACCTGCTTATACCATGCCTGTTGACCAGCCTAAGTTTGGTGAGCTTTACGATGAAAACAACGCTTTGGTTGCGGATCATCAAAATTTGCACCCAACACAATTGTCTAATGATTTAACAACGGGCAACCCGTTACATAAGTTCTACAATAAAAAACCTGACATTGCCGAGTTATCAGATCTTAATGAAAATAACCCTGAGGTTTTAGAATATTTCACCAAGGCCTACCTGCAGTGGCTTGAACAAGGTGCCGATTCAATTCGTATCGATACGATTAAGCATATGCCACATCATTTTTGGAAAAAACTGATGGATAATATTCGCGCTGTTCATCCTGATATTTTTGTTTTTGCCGAAAGTTTTTCTTATGATGCCAACTTTATTGCTGAGCATACGCGAGCAGAAAATGGTGGCGTCAGCGTTTTAGATTTTCCCGGCCAAAGAGCTATTACCCGTGTTTTTGAAAATAAAAATAGCGATTACAGCGATATTTTATCTTATTTGCATTTAAACGACGGTACATATCACAACCCTTATGAATTAATGACCTTTTATGATAATCACGATATGGCGCGAATGAACGCCAGTGATGTAGGTTTTATTGATGCTAATAATTGGTTATTCACGTCACGCGGTATTCCAGTGGTTTACTATGGTAGTGAAATTAACTTTATGACCGGAAAAAAAGAGCATGAAGGTAATCGTAACTACTTAGGGCAAGCCAATATTGAAAAAGCAAAACATCACCCAATTCATCATGCTTTAACAACTATTGCTAATGTGCGTAAAAATGCTATTGCTCTGCAAAAAGGTGTGCAGCTTAATCTAGGTTTTAATGGCAATACCGCAAGCTTTTACCGTGTTTACCAAGTTGATGGCGTAAATCAAACAGCACTTGTGTTGCTTAATAAAGGTGATGCTGCTGAGCAATTAACTATTTCCCTATTAAATGGGGGTGTATGGCAAGACGCTATTAGCAGAGAAAATATCACCGTATCAGCAGCGCAAAATGCATTAACACTTACAGTGCCTGCTCATGGCGTAAAAGTGTTGTTACTTAATGAAGCATTAACGAATGCTAAGTTAATTGAGCGTTTAGTGTCAGTTAGCCATCATTAAGGGCTCAGTGAACAAAAAAGCCAGTAAATAACATTACTGGCTTATATTTTTCTCAATTGCCTGCTTAGCTTTAAAAGTCGAACTTAACGCCAAAACTTAACACATCTGTGCCATCGAATTGTTCATATATAAATTCAGCAGAGGTTGTTTCATTAAATTTATAGCCAACGCCTCCACCTAAGCCAAATTCCCATGAATCTTCGGTAGCTGAGGCGCTTTGACCTCCATGAGAAGCACTTGCTGTAAATTCTACGTTAGCGTAAGAAGGTGCAGCAAAGAGATAAACACCATTTTCAAGTTCGTATTGACCACGTACCGATAAAGCAATAAAACTATCCATTTCGACATCAACATCAATACCATACATAGATACGGAGTCATCACTAATCCCGGTACCTATACGGACTTCTGGCATAAAGTAAAAGTTACTTTCTGAATCGATTTTGTAACCGAGTGAGCCAGTAATGCCTCCTAAGCTAATTTCTAAGCCATCATCTTCATCTGATAAGTTAATATAGCTTACGCCACCAACCCAATTTGCAAATGAAGTAAATGAAGATCCTGCTATTAACATAGCGAGTACAGTTTTTTTAAACATTTTATATCCTTTATGTTTAGTTAATAAAATTTAGAGTAAAGTTAATGCTAAATTCAGAGGAAAAAGACAGTTAGGTTAAACTACGCGAAGCACTAACCCGTTGTGGTTTTCCATTTAAGCGTATTGTTATACTACGAGCTACATGTACCTTTTATAGCCATATCCAGTTTTGAAACTTGTTTTTTTCCTTTTGTTAATTATGAGCTTAAATTGCTCGTATGCTTGAAATGCTAACCTATCATTAAGAGGTAAATAAATAGTTGGCTAAAATAAGCGATATAGGGGCAAAAAAGCGGTTAGTTGTCACACTTAAATGACTTGTTATAAATTTACTTCTTCAAAATCAAATTCAATTCCACCAATTCGAGGAGTAAGCATATTGTAAATCCACAACCCGAGTCTCATCATGATGTAACCAAAGATTCCTTGAAAAATTGGCATAATTAAAAATATTCCACTAAATGCCCCTGAGCTAATTGTATTTCCTTCAGCACCTATTGGTGTAGGAGCAAGCATTCCTAACAAGCTAAATGGAATAATAAGAATTAGTGACGATGCCGCCATTAATATGGCAAAAACCTTTGCAGTTTGATGTGTTGAGAAATTTTTAACTTGAACCTTCATTGATATCATCCTTAATTTAAAACCAACTAATTCCTTTTATAAGCAGAAAACTCGATTTAATTACTATCGAGTTTTCTGACCTTAACTTTTTTATAAAATAATATCAATACGTTATGAGTAAAAAAAGTTTTCTGATCTGATTTTTTGCCTATTCTATTACTAATAACCACGAATCATTAAAAGTTACCGCCCTGCTAGTGCTACCGTTAGTTTCACAAGAGTTTTTGCTGATCCTCATCTGCCAAGATTAAAAACTTAGCGATTGATACTAATTGAACCAATATTTTCTCATATTCAGAAAATTACATACGTATGCATGGCTATTTAGCGCAGTTTCTTCTTTGCATACGTATGTAGTTCATTGCCCTAATCTCAGAGTTAGTCATAATCGAAGTATAGGTTTTTATTATCTGAATAAATGAGAGTTAGAAGTACTTATGGTTACCAAAACTAAAACCACTAAAACCACTAAAACCACTAAAACAACGTCCTCATCAAAAGCGAGTACAAAAAGTACCGCTAGTGCATCTATTAATGCCACTGAATTGAAAGCGCGCATTCAACATCACCTGCAATTTACCCTTGGTGATATCGCTGATGAAGAAGAAACAAAATCTGCCCATTGGCAAGCCACTTCTCTAGCGTTGCAAGATGTTGTTGTAGCGAAACTAAAAAGCACCAAAGCACGTCAATTTAAGCAAGAGGCGAAAAGCGTTAATTACTTATCACTTGAGTATTTAATGGGGCGTTTATTATCGAACAATCTCCACAATGTTGATTTATATGACACCGCCGAAAAAACGCTAAAAGCTATAGGGTTTGATTTGGCTGACTTATGTGAGCAAGGTCCAGATTTAGCCCTAGGTAATGGTGGCTTGGGGCGTTTAGCTGCTTGTTTCTTAGATTCCTTAGCGACGCTAGATTACAACGCCATGGGTTATGGTATTCATTATCAACACGGTTTATTTAAGCAATCATTTGTTGATGGTCATCAAGTAGAAACGCCTGATATGTGGCGTGAATTTGGTAATCCGTGGGAAGTGTGTCGACCAGAATCTGCACAATTTATTTCACTTTACGGTCATGTTGAACAAGTCGCACAAGCTGACGGTAGTATGAAGTCAGAATGGCAAGCTGGTAAAGTCTTTAAAGGTGTTCCTTGGGATATTCCAATTGTTGGTTATCACAGTGAGACAGTCAATACCCTGCGTTTGTGGGAATGTCGTGCTGATAGCGCTTTTGATTGGGATAAATTCAACAATGGTGACTATTTACATGCCTTAGAAAACCAAGTGCATGCTGAAAGCGTTTCAAAAGTGCTTTATCCAAATGATGAGCATGAAGCCGGTAATGAGCTGCGTTTTATTCAGCAATATTTCTTCTGTGCTTGTTCGATAAAAGACATTATTGCGCGTTTTGAAGCGCAGCATGGTGACTTATACCAAGCAGAAAACATGAACTTGTTTGCTGAGAAAGTCGCTATTCAATTAAATGACACCCACCCAACTATCGCTATTTTAGAGTTTATGCGTCTCTTATTAGACGAGCATGAAATGACTTGGGATGATGCATGGGGCTTAGCACGTAAAGTATTCGCTTACACAAACCATACCTTATTACCTGAAGCATTAGAAAAATGGTCAGTGGCGTTATTTGTGAAAGTATTACCACGTCATTTAACCATTTTATATCGCATCAATGAAGCGTTTTTAAATAATGAAGTGGCGGTGAAATGGCCAAATAATGAAGCCATGCGCACTCGTTTATCCATTATTGAAGAAGGTGAACAACGCAAAGTGAGAATGGCACATTTATGTGTGGTTGCTGCTCATAAAGTTAATGGTGTTGCCCAAATTCACTCAGACTTAGTTAAGAGTGACTTATTCCCTGAATTTGATGCTTTATGGCCAGAAAAATTAACCAATGTTACCAATGGTATTACTCCGCGTCGCTGGTTGAAAGCCTGTAATCCTTTGTTATCCAAATTATTATCTAAAACCATTAAAGATGACTGGGCAAAAGATCTTGATAGCTTAAAACAGTTAACTGACTTTGCTGATAAAGCGGCTTTCCAGAAGAAGTTTATGGATATTAAGCTGCAAAACAAAATTAATTTAACCAAAGAGATTAAAGAGCTAACGGGTATAACCGTCAGTCCTGATGCCATCTTTGATGTGCAAATTAAGCGTTTACATGAATACAAACGTCAGCACTTGAACTTGCTACATATTTTAGCGTTATACCGCCGCTTATTAGAAAACCCAGAGCTTGATATACCCGCTAGAGTATTTATTTTTGGCGCAAAAGCAGCACCTGGCTACAAGTTAGCAAAAGAGATCATTTATGCGACCAACAAAATAGCTGAAAAAATCAATCACGATGCGCGCATTAAAGACAAACTGAAAGTGGTGTTTTTACCTAACTATCGTGTCAGCTTGGCAGAAAAAATTATTCCTGCCGCGGATGTTTCTGAGCAAATTTCTACCGCCGGTAAAGAAGCCTCAGGCACAGGTAACATGAAACTTGCGCTAAATGGCGCTGTGACTATCGGTACGTTAGATGGCGCTAATATTGAAATTGCTGAAGAGGTTGGCAATGACAATATCTTTATCTTTGGCCTGACGGTTGATGAAGTGAAAGCGTTAGATAACCACGGTTATAACTCGCATCACTATTACAACAGCAATAGTGAAATTAAGGCTTGTCTGGACTGGTTAGACACAGATTACTTTACCCCAGGACATGCGGGTGAATTATCGTCATTGAAGCATAGCTTCCTTGATGGTGGTGACCCTTACAAGGTGTTAGCTGATTTCCAATCGTATTCTGATGCACATTTTGCTCTTGGCAAAGCTTACCAAAACAAGAAACGTTGGGCGCGTATGGCTATTTTAAATACGGCAATGATGGGTAAGTTTAATTCAGATAGATCGATTGAAGATTATGTCGAGAATATTTGGCATTTAACTAAGTCATAACAGCAAGTCGGGCATTAGCTTGCCGATTCATAAAAGGAAAAATATGAGTTCAACAATGAGTACCATGAAAAGTGTGTTAAATAACACTGATATCAAGCAAACAGATATTGATGCGATTGTACAGGCACGTCATGGTGCTGCTCATACTATTTTAGGTTTGCGAGCGCTAACTAACGCTGTTTCGTCAAGCAAAGGCTATCTTGTTATTAGTGTTTTTATGCCTGATGTTGACAGCGTTGCAATATTAGATAAAAAAACACAAAAGCAACTGGCGGTATTAACACAAGTTGATGAAGCCGGTTTTTTTGTTGCCAAATTACGACGTAAAAAACACTTTGCTTATCAGTTAAAAGTTACCCGTAATGAGCAAGTAGAAATTATTGAAGATGCTTTTGCCTATAGCTTTGACTCACAAAGGTCAATTTTAGGTGAGTTAGATATTCACTTACTTAATGAAGGTAATCATCAAAAGCCTTATCAAAAATTAGGCGCGCATCAGCATAGTATTGATGGTGTTGAGGGCGTTGCTTTTAGTTTATGGGCACCTAACGCTAGCTCAGTATCCGTGATTGGTGACTTTAACCAATGGGATGGCCGCGTGCATCCAATGGAAAATATTGTTCATCATGGCAACTGCAGCGGCTATTGGACTATTTTTATTCCGAATATTCCATTAGGAAGCCTTTATAAATTTGAGCTCAAAGACACGCATGGCAATACCCTTGCCAATAAAGCTGATCCTTACGGTAGCCAAGCACAATATCGTCCAGATACCGCCAGTATGGTTGCTAATGAACAAGCATACCCTTGGCAAGATGCCAAGTGGTTAGCTCAGCGTGCACAGCGAAATGCGCGCAATGCTGCAATTAGTATTTACGAAGTACACCTTGGCTCTTGGAAACGAGCAGATAATGGTGATTTCTTAAACTACCGTGAAATTGCCACAGAGCTTATTCCTTATGTGCTTGAGATGGGCTTTACCCATATTCAGTTAATGCCAGTGAGTGAATACCCGTTTGATGGCTCTTGGGGTTATCAGCCTGTGGGCTTGTTTGCCCCTACTGCACGTTTTGGCAGCCGTGAAGATTTTCAATACTTTGTTGATAGCTGTCATCAGGCAAACCTTGGTTTATTGATTGATTGGGTACCAGGACATTTTCCAAGTGATTCTCACGGTTTGGCGCAGTTTGATGGCACGCATTTATATGAACATGAAGATCGCCGTCTAGGCTTTCATCCTGATTGGAACACCTTAATTTATAATTATGGTCGCACTGAAGTGGCCAACTTCTTACGCGCTAGTGCTATGCATTGGCTCGATAATTTCCATGTTGATGGCATTCGTGTTGATGCCGTCGCTTCGATGTTGTATTTAGATTACAGCCGCAAAGAAGGTGAGTGGTTACCTAATATTCATGGTGGTCGTGAAAATCTTGAAGCGGTGGCTTTTTTACAGCGCTTTAATGAGGAATTATATAGCCAATATCCGGGTACCTTTTCAGTGGCAGAAGAATCAACCTCTTGGCCGGGCGTCTCACGTCCAACAGACTCGGGCGGTTTAGGGTTCGGCTATAAGTGGAATATGGGATGGATGAACGACAGCTTGCAGTATATGAGCGAGGATCCCATTCATAAAAAATACCATCACGACAAATTAAGCTTTAGTTTGGTTTATGCCTTTGATGAAAACTTTGTGCTGCCACTAAGCCATGACGAAGTAGTGCATGGCAAAGGCTCTATATTAGCGAGAATGCCCGGTGATACTTGGCAGCAGTTTGCTAACTTGCGTGCTTATTATGGCTTTATGTGGACCCATCCTGGCAAAAAGTTACTCTTTATGGGTTGTGAGTTTGCGCAAGGAAAAGAGTGGGAACATGATGGTGAGCTTGATTGGCAACAGCTTGATAGCCATTGGCATAGCGGCGTACAACGTCTTGTTAAAGATTTGAATAAAGTTTATACCAGTACACCTGCGCTTTATGAAAAAGACTGTATGCATGATGGCTTTGCTTGGCTTGAGCATGATAATAGCGAGCAATCAATTTACAGTTTTGTACGTGTCGGTGAAGACGGCAATAGCCCTGTTATTGTGATTTGTAACTTTACCCCTCAGTGCCATCAAGATTACCAAGTTGGTGTGCCTGTTGCTGGTTTTTACCAAGAAATTCTAAATTCTGACGCCGACATTTACGGCGGCAGTAATCAAGGCAACCTAGGCGGCGTTGAAAGTAAGCTTGGTCAATGCCAAGGGCAAGAGCAGCACATTTCTATAACTGTGCCACCATTAAGTACCGTTATCTTCTCATTAGCATGGCAGGATAATTAATGGCGCTAGCAAAACAGCTCAGCAAGGTTACTGAGATTAGCAAAGTAGTGTCTGAAAAATCGGCGCATAAAAATTATCAAGTCAGCTCTGGTCGCTCATACCCACTCGGGGCAACGGTGCATGAACAGGGTATTAATTTTGCTATTTTCTCTGCCAATGCACAGAAAGTCGAATTGTGTTTATTTGATGCGTCAGGAAAAAAGGAAATTCAGCGTATCACCTTGCCAGAATTCACCGATGAAGTTTGGCATGGTTATGTTGAAGACCTACCTGCAGGTACTTTATATGGCTATCGTGTTTATGGGCCATTTCTACCTCACGAAGGGCACAGATTTAATCCACATAAATTGCTTATTGATCCTTACGCTAAAAAGTTAGCGGGGGATTTTATTCCATCAAATACGCATTATGCCTTTGATGAGCATAGCGAACAGCCAGATTTAACTTTAGATATTCGTGATAATGCCGCGTATTTACCCAAGTGTGTTGCGGTAAAAAACCTTGCGCCTTGTAATTCTCATCCACAAGTACGCCGCCGCGATACCATTATTTATGAAATGCATGTAAAAGGCTTTACTAAGCAACACCCCAATGTGCCTGTTGAGTTACAAGGCACCTTTGCTGGTCTTGCCGAGCCGAGTGTTTGCCAATATTTAACCGAACTTGGTATCACCAGCGTTGAACTATTACCCGTGCACAGCTTTTTAGATGAGCCGTTTGTGCGTGAAAAAGGCTTGAGTAATTATTGGGGTTATAACAGCTTAAACTTTTTTACGCCACAATCTAGTTACTGTCAAAATGGCGATCTTAGTGATGAGTTGAGTGAATTTAAAAACATGGTGGAAACTTTCCATCAAGCGGGTATCGAAGTCATTTTAGATGTGGTTTATAACCATACCGCTGAAGGTAATGAGCTTGGGCCAACACTCAGTTTTAAAGGCATAGATAATGCCAGTTACTATCGTTTATGCGCTGAAGATAAACGCTTTTATGTTAACCATTCAGGTTGTGGTAATACGCTAAATATTGCTCATCCGCGGGTTTTACAGTTAGTGACAGACAGTCTGCGTTATTGGGTGGAAGTGATGGGGGTTGATGGTTTCCGTTTTGACTTAGCGCCAGTGTTAGGTCGAGGCGAGCAGCATTTTAGTGCTGAAAATCACTTTTTCACTACCTTAAAACAAGACCCTGTGCTGGCCAAAGTAAAGCTGATTGCTGAGCCTTGGGATATTGGTGAAGGAGGATATCAACTTGGTCGCTTCCCTCATCAGTGGATGGAATGGAATGACAGGTTTCGCGATACCTGTCGCCGCTTTTGGCGTGGCGATGAAGGTATGGCACCAGAATTTGCGGCACGTCTTCATGGCTCAAGTGATATTTTTGAGCAGCCTAGTCGTCGTCCAAGTGCCAGTGTTAATTTTATTACTTCTCATGATGGCTTTACCCTACATGATTTAGTGAGTTATGAAACACAGCAAAATCATGCCAATGGTGAGCAGAACCGAGATGGTCACCACAGTAATTTTAGCTGTAACTTTGGGGTTGAAGGTGAAACTGATAATGGCATTATCAAGCAACTTCGCCAGCAGCAAAAACGTAATTTATTAACCACCTTATTTATCTCTCAAGGCACACCCATGTTGCTGGCGGGAGATGAAATGGCCAACTCGCAACAGGGCAACAACAATGCCTATTGTCAAGATAATGAGATTTCTTGGCTGAACTGGCATAACAGTGAGTCACAAGCCGAAATTGACTTTGTAAAATGTTTAATTCACTTACGCAAAGAACATCCATTGTTAAACCGAACCCATTATCAGCATGGAAAAACTGTCTCAAAACAAACAGGACTGCCCGATATTAGTTGGCTCAATTGCCGTGGTCAATTGATGCAAGATAGTGACTGGCACGATAGTTCGATCAAGTGCGTTTCCATGTTACTTGCCGATACTGATAGCGAAGTATTGCCAGCAGTAGACACAGTATTTGGGGAATATTGCCCATTAGGGAAATTAAAAGATGATGCCTTATTGATCATCTTTAATGCCCACCAAAGTGATATTGATTACGCACTGCCTGAGTTAAATGGTTATTGGCAGGAGCTAGTAAATACTGCCGATCCTATCGGTATTTTCAACAACAGTGTCAGTAAGAATATTACTAAAACAACAATTACCGCCGCCGCACATAGCTGTGTAGTGTTGAGTTTCTCCCAAGCTAAAACAAGTAAACAAGAAAATAAAACAAGCATTAATCAGCCCACCTCCGTGAGCAAAGAAGATAGAGAGTAGCAAACATATGATTTCACACTTAATAGAACAACTAGCGCAATTAGTTGGCTTTCATCAAAGTTATACCGACAGTTTCGGCAAGCAAGTTTTTGCTAAAGATGAGGCACGCCATGCGCTACTGAAAGCTATGGGCTACGATCTAAGCAGTATAGAAGTACTGGAAAAGCAAATTAAGTCGTTAAATGAACAAGCGTGGCGTAACATGTTGCCCGCTACCCATATTGCCAAATGTGAAGAGCAGGAGCATTCAATCATCGTTAGTGTGAAGTCTGATTCTGTTGATATGCTAACCTGGACTATCACCACTGAAACAGGTGAAGAAATTAGTGAGCAAATAGCCCTAAATAGCTTGGCTAAAATTGATGAAACGCATTTAGAGGGTGAGCATTTTGTAAAGTACCAATTAGCCTTACCTCAACTAGCACAAGGGTATCACCAACTAGTTATATCTTGTGGTGAGCAAGCAGCAAGTTGTCACTTAATTTTTGCCCCGAAAACCTGTTATAGCCCACAAGAAGCATCTAGCGAAAAAATGTGGGGTTATGCTGCTCAGTTATACTCATTGCGTAGTGAGAATAACTGGGGTATGGGAGATTTTGGTGACTTATTAGGCATGGTTGAGAAATCGGCTGAGCAAGGTGTTTCTGCGGTTGGTTTAAACCCTTTACACCCGCTATATCCCAATAACCCTGCACACCGTAGCCCATACTCACCTACCAGTCGTTGTTTTTTAAATGTCATGTATATTGATGTTACTAAGGCGCCTGGCTTTGCAGACAGTAAAGCTGCACAGCAGCGTTTTAATAGTGAAGAATTCCAAGCAAAATTAGCATTTGCTAGAGACTCTGAGCTGATTGATTACCCTGCTGTAGCAGATGTGAAGTATCAGGTTTTAGAGTTATTATTTAAAGATTTTACCACCAATGCGAGCGAAGGATTGTTGAATGAGTTCAACGACTTTAAGGCCGCACAAGGTAATGATTTACTGTCTTTAACCACTTTTGATGCCTTGTATGAACATTTTAGAGCGCAAGATGAAAACGCGTATGGTTGGAAAATGTGGCCAGCGGCTTATCAAGACCCAAATAGCGATGAGGTTATCACTTTTCAAATCAGTCATGCTAGTCGTATCAACTATTTTGCTTACTTGCAATGGTTAGCGCACCGTCAGTTAACAGCCGTTGCTGATACTGCAAAAGAGCGAGATATGCCTGTTGGCTTATACCTTGATTTAGCCGTAGGTTGTGATGGCTCAGGTGTTGATGTTTGGTGTGATAAAGCAGTTTATGTCTCTGGTGCAGCGGTTGGCGCACCACCAGATGCGATGAATACCTTAGGGCAGGACTGGGGACTAACACCTATTAACCCTGTGGCGTTAAAGCAACAAGGCTATTTGCCGTTAGTCAAAGCTTTACGTAGTAATATGCAATATGCTGGCGCCTTACGTATTGATCACATCTTAGGTTTAATGCGCCAATACTGGGTTGCGCCGGGTATGAAAGCAGACGAAGGTGTTTACATCACTTTTCCGCTAGAAGATATTTTGCGCATTATTGCGCTTGAGTCACGTCGTGAAGCATGTGTGGTTATCGGTGAAGATTTAGGTACTGTTCCTGATGGCTTTGGTGAAATCATGGCGGCAGCGGGTTTACTTTCATACAAGGTACTCTTTTTTGAACGCTGGGATTCTGGTCTCTTTATGCGTCCAGAGCTATATCCGGCACAATCTATGGTGACTGTCTCCACCCATGATTTACCAACGTTAACAGGTTGGTGGACAGGTCGTGATCTTGAATGGCGACAAGAGCTTGGTTTATATCCTAATGCAGAAATGGGACAGCAAGAGCGCAGTGCCCGTATTGAGGATAGAAATTACTTAATTTCAGCGCTTGATGATCTTAATGTGATTGATATGACCAAAGCACCTGAGCAGTCGCCTGCTAAGATGAATACTGAGCTATCTGTTGCAGTACAAAAATATATGGCGCAAGCGCCAAGTCATATTCAGCTAATTCCATTAGAAGACACGTTAGAGATTGTTGAACAGGTGAATATTCCAGGTACTATTGATCAACATCCGAATTGGCGACAAAAACTGCCGGTATCTTTGGAAGAATTTTTCCAGCAAGACTCAGTTAGTGCTATTGCCGATGCCATGCAGCAAGCTCGTCCAAAAAATTAATTCATTGTAGCGAAAATAACAGAGATAATTATCATGAAAAAATTTGTTCAAAGCGCTATTTTTATTGCGGCTGCTTTTAGTGTTTTATCATCGGTAAATGTGAGTGCACAAGGTGATGCTTTACAGGCTGATGGCACAGCGAAAGCGGCTAAGTTAGCGCCCTATCAGCAGCGAGACTTTCAGGATGAGGTTTTTTATTTTGTCTTGCCAGACAGGTTTTACAATGGTGATGAAAGTAACGATTTAGGCGCGGCAGCCAATGATAAAAAACGCGCTATATCTCGAGGTGGGTTAGATAAAAGTCATAAAGGTATGTACCACGGTGGCGATCTCGCGGGTTTAACTGAAAAACTACCTTACCTTGATAATATGGGGATAACGGCTATTTGGTTAACGCCTGTTTTGCGTAATCAGGCAATGCAAGCTGATACGTCTGGCTACCATGGATATTGGATTTTAGATTTTACTGAAATTGATCCTCACCTTGGTAGCAATGCTGACTTAAAGCATTTTATCGATCAAGCGCATAAGCGTAATATCAAGGTATTTTTCGATATTATTACCAACCATACCGCGGATGTTATTAAATACAAAGAATGTCATGGCGATGATGGTTTAGGCTGGATTGTTAAAGGTAATGACTGCCCCTTTAAATCATTAGCGCAACTTGCTAAAGGTGATACTTATACGCCACTTATTCCTCAGGGTGATGAAAACCTTAAAACTCCTGCGTGGTTAAATGATATTGATGTTTATCATAATCAAGGTGATTCAAACTGGGTTGGAGAAAGCTCAATTCGAGGTGACTTTGCTGGATTAGATGATGTAGATACCAATAGCGATAAAGTGGTTGATGGCATGATTGATATTTACAAAGCCATTATTGATGAATTTAAACCAGACGGCTTTCGTATCGATACGGTAAAGCACGTTAATATGGAATTTTGGCAGGCCTTTTCACCCGCTTTAATGACACATGCAAAAGCACAAGGTATCGATAATTTTTTCATGTACGGTGAAGTGTATAGTTTTGAGCCTGAATTTTTGAGTCGCTATACCAAGCAAGGAAAACTACCGTCCGTTTTAGATTTTGCTTTTCAACAAGCCATGCAGCATAGCTTAGTGGATCAAAAAGGTACTGATGTTTTAGCCAAACTTTTTGCCCAAGATCATTTTTATCGAACAGCCCATACGGATATTAGTAATACGGACGCTAATCAACTTGTTAATTTCACTGGTAATCATGATATGGGGCGCTTTGCTTACCTGTTAAAGCAGAGCAAGCATAACTACAGCGAAGCAGAACAAATTCAACGTAACTTACTTGCCAATGCCATGATGTACTTTAGCCGCGGTGTGCCTGTGGTTTATTATGGCGATGAGCAAGGCTTTGTGGGTGATGGTGGCGATCAAGCGTCACGCCAAGATATGATGCCATCACAAGTTGCCAGTTATAATGATGATGACTTATTAGCAACGGATAAAACAACTGCTGTTGATAACTTTGATACTAACCATTTGTTTTATCAAACTTTTAGTAAATATGCCGAGCTTTATCAGCAGTACCCAGCATTACGATTTGGACAGCAAAGAACACTGTACTCACAAAATACTCCAGGTATTTTTGCCATTCAAAGAACTTATACCTCGCAAGGGAAAACACAAAAACTAGTGCTAGTGTTTAATACTGCCAATAAGGCTCAAAGCCTCGATGTGATTGGCAATAAGCAAAAAGTAGGGTTAGTTTATGAATCAGCGGAGAATAAAAAGGATTACATAGAGCCATTGAGTTTCGCTATTTATCAAGTTAACTAGCCTTGATAATAAAGATGGAATAGTCATGATTAAGACTGCGGCTAAATTTGCCTGTTTGGCATTAGTGATAGGTGGTGTTGTATTTTTTATTGTCGAGCGTGGCAAGATTCAAGTCACCTTTATCCTTGAATCTCCTAGCTTGACAGCAAAGAGTAACGTTTATCTTGTTGGCAGTCATAGCGCATTAGGTCATTGGCAACCCGATCAAGTAGCGATGACTTATTTGGGTGAGCAGCAAGGTAATCACCGTTGGCAAAAGCAACTTAGTTTTGAGCAAGGTGAAATACTAGAATATAAATTCACTCAAGGGAGTTGGGCTAATGAAGGGGCTAACTCGCAAGGCTTACCATTAGATAATAATTACTTAACGGTAACACATGAGCAATCGATAACCACGAAAGTGAGCCATTGGCGCACTACGGCAGACTTGCCTGTGCTAGGACAAATTACCGGTACGGTAAAATATCACAGTCAGTTAACCGGACAGGGGGTATTACCTCGCGATGTTATTGTCTGGCTGCCACCCGGCTATCAGCAAAATGTTGAGCAATATTATCCCGTACTTTATATGCATGATGGTCAAAATATCATTGATCCTAATACGGCATCGTTCAAAGTTGATTGGTCGATTGATGAAACTCTTACGCGTTTGATCAAAGAGAAAAAAGTGCCACCTATGATAGTTGTTGGTATGAGTAGTACCACTAACCGTGGCCCAGAATATTCACCAGGCGCTGATGGTGAAGCCTATATGAGCTTTGTTGTAAATACGGTTAAACCGTTTATTGATAACACTTATCGAACTAAAGGTGCCAGAGAGCATACTTTAGTGGGTGGCTCATCTATGGGGGGAATGATCGCTTTAATGCTTGCTTGGCAATATAACGATGTTTTTTCTAAAGCGCTGTGTATGTCACCGGCTTTTAAAATAGATCAATTAGATTACGTTGCTACCATTGCTGATTATCAGGGGCCTAAAAAAGCCATTAAGATTTATATCGACAACGGCGGTTTAGGTTTAGAGCAAAGATTACAACCCGGCATTGATGACATGTTGCTAGCATTGAAGCAGCAAGGCTATCAAAATGAAATGCTTTGGGTGCTTGATAAAGACGCTAAGCATACAGAAGCAGCATGGGCAAAACGCTTTCCTGCAGCAATTACTTGGTTGATGCAAAAAGAGTAGTTAGAACTCTGCTGCTCGGTAAAATGCTTTGCTTGAGTTAACACTGTGTTACTATGTTTCGAACTATGTTGAACAAGGGATTTTTTATATGAAACCAAGAATACTGTTATTGTCGATGACATTGAGTGCGCTTACTTTACCATCAATGGCTGTTGAGTTACCTAGTGGCTTAACGGAGCAATTAAAGCAAAGTAAAAAAGTGGAAGAAGTAAAAAGTAATGCACTATTAAGTTATGCTGCCAATAAGCTTGGTATGTCAGAGGAAAAAGTTGCCAGTGGTTTAGGTTCACTTTTTAAGGTGGCTAAGGATAATTTATCTAAAGATAACTTTACGATGTTAAGCAGTGCAATCCCCGATATTAATAGTTACATTAATCAAGCGCCTGAATCTTCAAAATCAGCAATTACCTCATTATTTGGTAGTAATGATACGACTAAGAAAGTTGAAAGTGCCAACTATTTAGATTCAGCGTTTAAAAAACTAGGCATTCCAAAAGAAAGTTTACCAACTATGGTTAATACGGTAACTGGCTATTTAGAGAGCAATGGCTATGGTGAAGCAGCTGGCATGCTGAAAAAAGGTTTAACCTTTTTATAAAAAGCAAATATCATTAAAAAAGCCGATAGTAACTATCGGCTTTTTTGTTTTTATTTCTCTGCTACTTGATGAATATGTACATCGCGCTGTGGGAATGGAATATGGATATTCGCTTCATCTAAGGCGCTGTAAATACTGGCGTAAGCTTTATATTTTGTTGCGTATAAGTTGACGGTAGGCGTCCATAATCGGATAGCTAGGGTGATCGCACTATCAGAAAACTCATCAATACCCACCTGTAGTTTTTTGTTCTCGCCAATGATATCAAGTGAGAGCATGGTTTTCTTAAGCAATTCAACAACCTCTAATGGGTTGTGATTATAGGAAATACCCACTTTTAATTCTAATAATGAATCATGCTTAGAGTTATGTAGAATTTCACCGACAATATGCTTATTAGGTACTGTAATAGTCACGTCATCTTCATTCTTAAGCACAGTATAAGCAAGCAAAACTTCCTCAACCACGCCCGTTACGCCATGAACTGTTATGGTATCGCCAACAACAAAAGGTCTGATAATGATAATGTTAAAGCCAGCAGCATAGTTAGCCAATAAACCTTGTAATGCTAAACCAGCCCCCAAAGAGATAGCACCTATAGCAGCAATAAACGGCGTAACACTAATACCTAGCTTGCCTAGTGCCACTATGGTGATCATCACCACGATTAGCATTTTGGTGGTGTTTGATAAAAACTGGCTTAAGGTGATATCGAGTTTATGCCTTAAACATAGTTTTAACACCCACTTAGATATTTTACCGGCTAGCATGTAACCAATAATGAAAATAATAAAAGCACCAATTAGCTGAAAACTATAATTGGTAAAAAACTCAATAATAATATTGTATATATTGGCGACTTGATCGATTTCTTCTTTTAATAAATCGGTAGGTGCAAGTGATTTATTGCTCTTTTCAGCCGCATCGGCAAGTTGGGTAGTAAACACAAAAATTCCTTAATATATTGGCAAGCGATAACAAGTCGATAACGACTAAGTTAATAGTAACTTATTTTAATGTAAAGCCAAGTTGTAAAGCGAATTGCTTTTACCTTGCAATAGACACTTTTACTGTTATAGATCAACTCACTTCCATTGTGAGTGTTTGAAAATAAAGACTATAGTCGTATTTTATCTCTTAATTGATATAGGCTACAGTGAAATTAAGCATTCGAAGGAGATGTTAATTTGTTTGAGCTAGATGAGAAAAAAATGTTGTCTGTGGTTTCTAGTTTTCAAGTTCCAGTGAAACCGAAAATTTTGTCTGAAATTGACGTCCTCATGGCTGAAAATGAGCCTAATATTGATAAGATTGCAGTGTTAATTGCAAGTGATGTTGGTTTGTCAGCCAGCATATTGAAAATTATTAATTCGCCACTTTACGGTATGAGTAGGCGTATCTCCAAGATAAAACAGGCAGTTACTATGCTTGGTTTAAATACCATTAAAAGCTTGGTAACAGCAATATTGCTGAAACAATCCTTTGTTGGCAAAGCGAGTATTTCATTGGAAAGGTTTTGGGATGATGCCAATGATATCGCTAATGCGATGACTTTTATTGGCAGTAAAGTTAAAAATAAATTACCCGTAGAGGTTTTCTATACCATAGGCTTATTTCATGATTGTGGTATACCCTTATTGGCATTAAAGTATGCCGATTATAAAAATGTACTTATTGAAGCGAATTCTTCTCAAGAAAACTTTATTGCCGTTGAAGAAAAGCATTATAAGACTAATCATGCGGTACTGGGCTACTATATTTCGTCATCATGGCACTTACCCAAAGAAATATGCCAACTAATACTTCAACACCATGATCATAGCTATTTATTTAGTCATGCAGATGAAAAATATAAAATAGCTTTTGCTGCACTTAAAGCTGCTGAGAATCTGGTCGAACGGACTAAGCGCTTTAACTATTCGAAGGAATGGCAAGAGTCAGGTAAGCAATTTCTAGATATATTAGGTATTACTGCTGTTGATTATGATGATATAGAAGAAGACTACTCAGAATTATTTTAAGGCACTGGTTGGCCGTTTCTTGCTTCGAGCAAACGATACCAATCTTCATGGCTGTAATCTAAAGAGAAAGCTTTTTTGGCGGCCACAATACGCTCTGGCGTGGTTGAGCCTATGATAGGGCAAATATTGGCAGGGTGCTTCAATAGCCAAGCTAAGATTAGCTGCCATGGCAGACAATCATATTGTTGTGCTTGCTGGGCTAGTTCTGTTTCAATGCGCTGTTCATCATCGCTAGAGAAAGTGTTTCCCCAAGCAGGATAAACTACACCACCTAAGGGACACCAAGCAATAGGAGTGATACCAAGCTGCTGGCATTGATCTAAGGTACCATCACTAAAACTATTAATATTATGAATATTAATTTCCACTTGATTAACCAATAAAGACTCACTCAAAGCTGATTGTAATAAAGCGACTTGCGAAGGGCTGAAATTACTGACCCCGAAGTGCTTTACTTTACCACTGGCTTTTAATTGCATAAACGTTTCAGCAACATCTGCTGCATTAAAAAGGTAGTCAGGGCGGTGCAGTAAGAATAAATCTAAATAGTCTGTATTTAAACGTTTCAGTGAGGCTTCTACTTGTGAGATTAAATAATTATGAGAAAAGTCATAACATTTAGGATCGCCAAGGTTGGGGAGATCGCCAACACGAATACCTGCCTTTGACGTTAAAATGACATCATCACGTAAACTTGGTGATTCAGTTAACAGTTCACCAAAAAGGCTTTCACACTCACCGCCACCATAAATGTCGGCATGATCAAAATGGTTATAACCGACATCAAGCGCTGTTTTAAGTGCAGCTTTCCCTTTAGCTCTATCATAACTTGAGTTATCGCCAACAATACGCATACAGCCGTATATGAGACGAGAAGAAGTGTATTCTGATAATGTAAATTTTTTCATTATTGTGTATTCAGCTTATTTAGTTGAAAAAGGGCAATATTGTTTTAAGTAATCTTCATGACTAGATAAATTTTTAAATAGTTTACATATAAACTAGCATCAAAGTGATAAGCATCGCATTAAATGTCTTGCTGACGTGATTTTCCCTTTAGAATTAGAAAACTTTATTGTAACCATAAAGGCTCACTTAAAAAATATACCCTTTCGCAACTGATGCTATATCCTTACGTAAAAGGAGCAAAAAAAACGCAACACCTAAGTGTTGCGTTTTATTCATTCTAATATACTTAAACTAAATTATTTTGGTAATTAAAAATTATAGTTAACACCAAAGTAAATAGTTCTGCCAAAGTACTGAATAGTACCTGTTTGAACTCGAGTATTAAAGTAAGAAATATTAGGTTCATCTGTTATATTATCAACAGAAACAACACCCTGTAGGTTATCAGTGAAGTTGTATGCCGCTTGGGCTGAAATAATAGTTTCCTCTTCAAAGTGAGCAGATTGACCAGTACCAACGGCAATTTGTTCACTTAAATAAGCAGCGCGATAGCGTGCACTTATACGAGCATCTAACTTTTCATCCATGCCTGTATAAAACAAAGTTGCACTATATACGCGTGGAGATAAACCATCCATAGGGCTCTTTTGACCTTCTTCACCTGGAACTGGAGAGTCTATTTCAATTTCACTTTCGGTATAAGAGAAGTTAATGTTAGCGCCTAAACCAGACCAAGCACCTGGTAAAAAGGTGAAGGTTTGCGTATAAGCAATTTCCACACCGCGTATATAACCCGCGTCGGCATTATTTTCTGCATGTGAGTAACTGCCATTTTCCCATACTAGCAGTTCGCCTGTTTCAGGATCGTGTGCAATATCTGCAGGAATGTCAGGAACAGTAAAACCAGCAGCTGCAAAATCAAAGTTATCTTCTGTAGTGTCCCCTACTAAATTTTCAATATCTTTATTCCAAATGGCAAAAACAAATGCACCGTCGGTCTCAGTAAAGTAATGCTCATAAGATATATCTATTTGGTTGGCATAAAAAGGACGTAATAATGGACTAGTACTACTGTTCAAGCTGATATAGTTCCCACCAGTATAAGGTGCGTCTTCTCGACCGATATCATAATTCCAGTCACCACTATTTGCCATATCAGGCATTTCTGCACGTGCCATTACTTTGGCATAGGCGAAACGTAATTGATCATTGTCAGTAAGTGAGAAGTTTAAATTCAATGAAGGCAAGTAATCAGTATAGTCAGTACCTTCAGTACCAAATACATACGAATCGCGGCTAACACCAGCTTCATCAGTAATTACCTCACCATTGCCCGCACCTACACCAATTAAGCCGGTACTAGATTGCTTAGTATGAACAGCGCGAATACCAACATTACCCGTTACGGGTAGGTTGAAAATTTCAGCGTCAATATTAGCTTGCAAGTAAAAGGCAGTTACATCTTCTTCTACTTTATTGCTTTGGGTCATGGTCCAAGAATGTTCCCAAGTTTTTATAGGGGTTCTATCTTCATTAGGAATCCAAGCATTAAGAACTTGCTCATTATTAATTGCTAGGAAAGCAGGCATACCAGATAGGTCACCACCAATAGACGTTGCGGTGGCATATTCATCTGTTAGTCTGAATGGGGCATAACGAGTACTTTCTATGAAGTTTCCATCAGCATCTTTTGTGTAGCTGATATATTGACCATTACGCATGTTCCAGTCGGTAGAGCCATATAAATAGCGACCACGATCATTTTGATAATCACGTTTTGAATGGCGCACACCAAACTCAACAGAATCAATATAGTCATTCTCTAACTGATAAGCAAAGTCAACTTTTATGGCATCAGATGAATTTGATTCAATATGAGGATAAGATTCAGCACTAGTAACCATCATATGATCTAAGTCGGTAAAATCTTTGTTAAAACTGATATTTGGTAAATCAGTGCCATTTAATTCATAATTTACAATTATATTATCATCAATAATTGGCGTTTCGGCACTTGAATCTTCAAAGTAGGCCATACGCAAAACTTGATCTTTATAAGTTTCTTCACCTTCAGAATGAGCAAGATCAACCTTCATCGTTAAATCATCGGTAATGTCCCATTCGATATTAAAGCCGATAGAAGACACTTTACTACTGGTAGAGTTATCATCTGCTTGAGTTTGTACATTCAATGCTCTGTCTGAGGTGCGGTATGGAGGAGCAATTGCTGTGCCATCTATATCACGGTAGAACGTACCGCCTACTAAATTAGGTATACCATCAGGGCCATTAGAAATAACAGGATTATCTATAAAGAGAGAAGAACCGTTATTGCCTAAATTGGTTAAACCACTAACTCTAAACCCTCGATCCCATTTTTCTGAGTCAAATTTTGAATGGAAAGCATCAAATTGAAAACGTAAATCATCACGTGGCTCCCAGTTTAAGGCTAAAACAAATGCATTACGATCATCTTCACCGCCGCGCTCATTTATCTCAAAACCAGATGAAACCCACATTTCTTCGGGTGCATTGTCATAAGTTGGGGTGACATTATCAAATTTATAGTTTACAAAGCGGCTAGAAACGGTTGGTTGAAACATGCTGGCAACCCCCAAAGCAACCCCTAACGTATCATCTAAAAATTTACCTTTGTAAGAAGCCGTTAAGCGTCGACCAAAAGTATCAGAGTCTTCATTATCCGCAGCAGCTTCATTATAATTACCGTGAGCTGAAAAGCGGAAAGATTGCTCTTCTTCCATATCTAGAGCGTTGGCAGTTTTTAATTCTACAGAGCCAGCTACGCCACCTTCAATAAGAGAGGCTTTTTGTGATTTGTATACTTGTGCTTGTGAAATTAATTCTGATGGGAATTGATCAAACTGTACAGAGCGCCCACCAGCAGAAGATACTTGTTCACGACCATTTAAGGTTGAGAAAACAAAATTACCTGATAGGCCACGTATATTCAATTCACTTGACTGACCATCAAGGCGAATAGAAGTAACACCAGGTAAGCGTGTTAAAGCATCAGCTATTGAGACATCAGGCAAACCGCCAATATCATCAGCTGAGATAGCATCAACAACTGTATCTGAAAAACGTTTAGTGTTTAGAGATTTAATAACACTTCCTCTAAAACCTGTAACTTCGATAACCTCAACTTGTTGTTCATCGGCATCTTTTGTGTCTTGTGCAGTTGCTGGGGCTTCGGCGGCCATAACATAATTAGGTATAGCGGCAAGTTGTAATCCCCCAAGCATTAACGCTAATGATAGCGCACTGGGCTTAAATGTTTTCATGTGTATTCCTTAAGGCAAGTTGTATTTATGCTTAATGTTTTATGCTTAACGCTTAGCCTTTTTCTATTGAGAAAATACCAGCATTTTGCAGTCATTTGCTACCTTTATGTTGTTATCGGAATGTAACTTTATATACACTATTATTTTAGTGATTTCATTTATATTAGTTTTTCATCAGCAAATTGAGTGTAAAAACAAGTTAGTCAAAAAACAAGCAATTGTTCAATGCATACGTATGCAGCTGAATATCGCGCAATGCATACGTATTCATAGCTATTCAAGGGATTAGAGATATATACAAAATAAGCGAGTTTGTGTAGGTTTAGGGTGTTACTGAAAAAATTTAATCATCGGAATAAAGTAATATTGTGTTCTCTCTACTTAATCAGCAAAGTTTAAGGGGGAACTGAAAATTATATACACATAAACTAAAACCATATAGTTAATGGAGTTATAGACTCATGAAATTACAATTTAAACCCCTCATGCTTGGTGCTGTTATAGCAGTAAGTGCAACCCTATCTGGTTGTGGTGGGGATGATGCATTACCTGAAAAAGTTGACGTTTTTAATGACGTCGGCTTATGGTGTAAAAATCCTGATATTGTTCAGATTGCTAGCCCCGATTTTTACCCGTTAAGTGATGATGAACAAACCGCCTATAATACTGCACGCGATGCAGCACAAGTGGAAGCTGGAGACGATTGGGATGAAGACGTTTGGAAAGCCTCATTCGATTTTTACACAATCTTTGATTTAACTTTAGAAGAAAAAGAACGCCAAGCTATTGCTAAAGCAGAAGCTCGTGCTTTTAAAATTGAACAAGGTCAAGATGTTGTTTATGGTGATGGGTTTGATGAATGGTTTGATGATTGGTTTGAAGCTATTCCTTATACTGATTATTTAGGTGCTTCAACTCGTTTAGTTAAGTCAGTTAACGCTACAACCCCAGCAATGGATGGAGAAGAAATTTGTTATACTCCACCAGTTTCTTGTCCCAACTATATGGAAGTAGATATAACTGGCACCTATAGTTGTGTTGTTCCAGCTTTAAATCCTATTGATGGTGCGCCAGCACCAGTTTATATTGCTCAAGCGGGTGAAGCTGTCGCTTATTTTCGCCATGAAAGTCATGTTGAAGGTGAAGAAACCGCTAACATGGAATATTATAAAAATGTAGTGGTTCATACATGGAATAATGATTCTTGTACTGCATACCAAGAGACTAGTTTGGCTAATTGGGGATCTAATTCACCTGATGCACAAGCTAATAATGGTTACGATGACAACTATGGTTATTATTGGGTTTTGAAATTAGTAGATAACCCAGATAGTTGCGGTAATATTATTTATAATGACACTAAAACAGGTAAGCAAATATCTCAGACTGATTTAGTTATGCCATTAGCTAGTTCAAGTAATATCGCCTTTGGTAATGTAGATAAAAAC
>JAPHTO010000030.1 GCA_026196955.1 Colwellia sp.
AACCCGCATCTGCTAACAGCTTAAAGCCTTGATCTTGTATTTCCCATAAGGTTTCATCTTGTGGCAGCTTTGGCGGTTTAGAGTGAAAAGCAGTATTTGGCTCGATTGTTAATTGATACCAAGAAAGGTGATCGGGTTTCAAACTGATGGCGGTTTTTAAATCGTCTAGGGCATTCTCTATGCTTTGATTGGGCAAACCATGCATTAAATCTAAGTTAAAGCTTTTTACACCTGAGGCTTTGGCAAGTTGGGCTGCTTGTTTCGCTTGATTGACATTATGAATGCGGCCAAGTTTTAATAGTTTTTCTGATTCGAAACTCTGTACGCCGATAGATAATCGGGTAACGCCTGCTTGAGCAAAGCCAATAAATTTGTCTGCTTCGACTGTACCCGGATTCGCCTCTAGCGTTATCTCAATGTCATCTAGGCTTTGAAAACGAGATAGTACTTGTGCAAGTAAGCTTTTGATTGCTTTGGCTGAAAATAAACTGGGTGTACCACCACCGATAAAAATTGAGTGTAGGGCTCTATTTTGTAAAGAAAAACGAGCGATATCAGCATCTAAATCGGCAATTAATGCTTGTACATAATCCTGCTCAGGAATTTGAGCTTTTAAGGCGTGAGAATTAAAATCGCAATAAGGACATTTTTCTACACACCAAGGTATGTGGATATATAGAGATAAAGGCGGCTCAGATAAAAAGTTAGTACTCACTACGCTCTCTTTTTTATAACACAGACAATTTATTAACGAGTTTTGCTAGCGCTTGACCACGATGGCTAAGTTTATTTTTAATGTCTCTGGGTAATTGTGCAGAAGACATTTGCAGTGCTTTTTGCCAAAAAACAGGGTCATAGCCAAAACCTTGTTTGCCTTGTTTTTCTCGACTTATACAGCCTTGCCAAGCGCCGTGACAAATAATAGGGGTAGGATCATTTTCATGTTTCATATAAACCAATACACAATGAAAGCGGGCTGTTCGTTTATTATCTGGCGTATTTTCTAAGGCTTTTAACAGTTTATTGGTATTGTCATCATCACTTGGATTGGCTTTGATGTCACTCGCATAGCGTGCAGAGTAAACACCGGGCGCACCGTTTAAGGCATCAACTTCTAAACCTGAATCATCTGCAATAGCAGGTAGGCCGGTAATTTTAGCGGCGTGACGTGCTTTTATGATGGCATTTTCCACAAATGTGCTGCCTGTTTCTGCAACTTCAGGCACATCAAAGTCACTTTGCGGCACTATTTCAATACTGTGCTCAGCGAGTAAACTGGCTAATTCTTTAACTTTACCTTGGTTGCCTGTGGCTAAAACTATTTTGGACATGAAACATTCGTACTTTGACAAAAAATAATGGTTGCTAATAATACGGGAAAAAAAGGGTGGGTACTAGAGACTGTTGAAGGTTGGCTAGTAAGATGTGTATAAAATAACTGCCGCATTTATCCTTTATGCTTGCCAGTTCAGCGTACTTTGTTTTAGCAATAGTATTTAACTCAATACTCTTTAATAAAAATATGCAGTAAAGACGTCCTTTATATCAATACTGCATAGAGAGGGTAGCTGTGATTATGTGTGCTTAAAAAGAGCCACTAGTGCTTGCTGAACCCGGTGATGAAGTGGAATAGCTGTTGTTTGCACCACTTTGCCATTGCACATTGCCGTTATCCTTCTTAATACATTTCCATTCTAGGTTGGTGTCAGCGCTAAGGTTTATCGTTGCAGTCCAAGTAGGATAATTAGTCGGTGATAATAGTACGGCATTATCAGTATTCCAATTACCTAACTCAGTACTACTACCAACAGCATAGACATTTTGTCCAAAGTAGGTGGTAGCATTTGTGCAAGAAAATAATACCGGAATCTCGCTTGTTTGAGAGTCTTGCTCAACCCATACAGAATAAGAGCCGCCATTAACAGGGAATTCAGCCCAACCATCATTATTACTGCTAATTACCCCTGAATGATTGCCAGTCACATCAATAAAGGTTTTATTTACGCGTGAAACATTCATCCATTTACTGCCCGCAGGACCATCACTCATGATGGCAGCCATGGCTTTTGGATGTTCTGCATTACCTAAGCGTGTCCATCCGATAACATCCCAATGATCCAAGTAACTGATTTGTGTACCATAGGCATAGTTTTTACGGGCATCTAAGAGTTTATCGATACTGTCTTTATGAGAGTTGATGGTGATATTGGTATTATTACAACCATTATCTGATGCGGTGTAGTTTGCGCCATAGTAATCAGCGTGGAAAACATTAGGGTAGCCTTCTTCACGTAATAAAATGAAAGCATAAGCGAGTGGTTTGAACCAATCTTGCACTCTTGATTCTAGTGCCTGACAAGGTTGAGTGTCGTGGTTATCGACTAAGGTGACAGCCAGCGTTGGTTGCTCTTTCATCAGGGTGTTGTCCATGATAGTACGCATATCATAATTACCGCCGCTGTTTGAAGCAGAGTAGAAATTCATATGCAGTGGCGCATCAAATAATGACATACGACCACCTGTTGCCGTTATGAAGTTATGTAATTGCTCTTTGTTGTAACTCCAGTATTCACCAACGGTAAACAGCTCTTTGCCTGTGTTTGCACGTACTGTGTCTAACCAATCATTAAAGAAATCAAATTTGATATGCTTAACGGCATCTAAACGAAAACCATCCACGCCAGTAAAGTTAACATACCATTCACCCCAATCTTTGAGCTCTTGCACCACTTCAGGGTGATCCATATCTAAGTCAGCAAACATCAGGTAATCATAGTTGTTATAGCTAGTATCAACCTCCCAATCCCAAGCTTTACCTATACCTCTAAATTTAAAGATGCTACCTTCGCTGAGGTTTTGCGCCCAATCAACACCGTCAAAATGGTACCAACGCCACTTAAAATCTGAATACGTGTTGTTGCGGCCAGTAAAATCAAATTTTGTCCAAGCGTCAATTTCTACGTCATTACCATATTCATAATTTCGATTATCTCCCGCTACGCGAACCGCCCAAACCGATTCAGTGGCGTCGGCACCACCTCTGTGATTAAAGACTGCATCGCCATATATTTTAATGCCATTGGCATGAGCAGCATTAATGGCAGCTAAATATTGGTCTTTGGTACCATATTTAGTTCGTACCGTCCCCTTTTGATTGAATTCCCCTAAATCATACATATCATAAACGCCATAACCGACATCAGCAGTACCTGCTTGGCCTTTATAGGCGGGTGGTAACCATAATGCGGTAATCCCTGCCGCTGACAAACTTGCCGCTTGTTGTTGGACTTCAGTCCATAAAGCACCGTCATCGGCGGTATACCACTGAAAATATTGCATCATGACATCATTTTCAGCCTGGGCTGTTGTTGAACCCAGTGAAGCTAAAGCAACCGTTAATGCTGCACAGGTTTTCTTAAGTGATGGAAGGAAGTTTGCAGTGCTTTTAGTAGCGTTGTGACTCGTTATTATCATGAACATTCCTATTAGTTGTGTTTCACTTTAATGATGTGTGCCATTTTTATTATCATCAGTAAAGTCGGTAGTGGTAAGTTGAACTTTATTGCTTCTAGCACATGGCTGTGGGCAAAAATTCACTTAGGTTATGGCTTTCCTCAAAAAGCATATTATATTTATCGTATAGATTTTGAGCCGTCAATGAACTCAGCGGCTATTTGCTTGTGAATACGTATGCATACTTTTTAAGGTGTTATGTCTTGATGGGGTGCAAAATAAGGGTATTGAGCATTTTCTTTATGAAGAATTGCTATAGATTCAAATGGATATCGATTCGCTAATAATTTTTTTGTAGCGGTTAAACGGATGTTTGATATTTTTGTTGCAAAGATAAGTGCGAGTGAGCAAAAGGCTTGCTTTTTAGTGAATGTTTTTAGTGCTATTTAAGCTTAAATAGCACTTTTGTCTTTAACTTTATGTTATTTAATCAACATAGAACTTTTGCGAGAACTTTAATGTTTGCTGTTCTTTACCGTCATTAATATTTAAAGTGAAATGCATGGTTTCTTCATCGTTGTAGCTCACTTGAGCTAAATAATAAATGGCATCACCTTCTTTAACTTCTTTAAATTCTAAGCTTTTAAATTGACCTAGATTATTTTTTGCTTGGCCACTTATAGTCACAGTTTTAGCTGGGTTGCCTGCTTTAGTATTATCCAGTACAGAAATGTTGATCAAACCATTGTATCGGCTACGGGTTATGCCATAAACTTTAGCAATTTCAGGAGTGAAAAACGTTGAACCAATGGCCATGTAATGAACATTCATGGAGCCAAGTTTTTTCATGTTTTCAGCGTTAGCAGTACTGATAAAAGAAAAACTTAAACTGAGTACTAATAACATTTTTAAAAGTTGCATTTTCATCTTGTTCCCCTAACAAATTCATTTGATAGCTATAGTATAGACCAGAGAAAAGGGCATAAAAGCTCAGTTTTTATGCCCCTGTGTGAATGTTTTACAAAGCTCCCCAGTAGGGAACGGAGTTAGACAGAAGAATATTAATAACGTTCATCGCTAAAAAGGCAACAATCATAGATAAGTCTAGGCCGCCCATGCTTGGAATAATACGTCTGATCGGGTTTAAAAAGGGCTCTGTTAGTTGGTGAAAAATCATTAGCGTTGGGTTGTAGCCTTGAACCACCCAGCTCATTATTGCCATGATGATCATAATAACAAAGAGCATAAAGCCAGCCTGCTTAATCATAACCAGTAAGCCAATATAAAATGCCAATACGCCCAAGCTTTCACCGGCTAATGCTGCTAAGGCAACAAATTTTAGTGTGGCAATAAAGTAAGCAACAACAATCGTTGCCAAGTCAATGCCACCTAAGCCTGGAATAATACGGCGAAAAGGGATTATTAACGGATTACTTACCTTAACGATGAATTGGCTTAAAGGGTTATAAAAATCAGCTTTGACCCACTGTAACCATACTCGCATGATTAAAATCATTAATAGGGCATCAAAGGCAAATCTCAATAAGTATATAACGGCTTCCATTTTATCTCCTGAATAACAATTTGCGATTAAATTGCTACTAATATTGTCATTAAATCTGTTTTCGAAACGCTAGCTTTCTTTAGCCATTTCTTCGGCGCGGGCAATCGCAGCATTCATGGCATTACTGACCATTTTTTCAATGCCGTCTTCTCTAAATTGTTCGAGTGCAGCAAAGGTGGTGCCTCCTTTTGAGGTCACATTTTCGCGTAGTGTGCTGATGGCGACATTATTATGTTCTACCATTTGTGCTGCGCCAAGCGCTGTTTGCTGGACAAGCATTCTACTTTCTTCTGGCGTAAATCCTAACACTTGTGCTTGTTTTTCCATGGCTTCCATAAATAAGAAAAAGTAAGCGGGAGCGGATCCTGCCACGGCAATAACATCGTTAATTTTCTCTTCAGTGTCTAACCAGATTATTTTACCAACAGCAGACATCAACTTGTCACTTGCGGCTTTTTGCTCATTGTTAACTTCAACAGAAGCATACATACCACTCATGCCTAAACCAAGTTGAGAAGGGGTGTTAGGCATTACTCTAACGACAGGCGCTTGTGCATTAAGTGCTTGCTGAATTTGCGCAACTGTTGTGCCAGCAGCAACAGAAACAAAGAGCTTATTATCTATATTGATAGCCTTACTAAGTTGTTGACAAACATCACAAATAAAATGAGGTTTAACGCTTAATACTATAATATCAGCAAACTCACCCGCTTTAGTATTATCATCGGTTTGTTGCACGCCAAATTCATTCGCAAGTTGTATTCTTTTTTCTGACGACGGATTGGCAACCATAATGTCTTTAGCAGCCACGCCTGAATTGACTAAGCCAATAATAATGGCGCGTGCCATATTACCAGCGCCGATAAATGCTATTTTTTTCATAAAATTTTCCTACTGCTCATTTCTTGCCTGACACTTGCTAGGCTCTTTTGCCAAAAATAGCGGTGCCCACTCTGACCATAGTAGCGCCATGGTGAATGGCAATATCTAAATCATTAGACATGCCCATTGACAGTGTATCTACTGTTGGATATTGGGCTTGTAATTCTTTAAACAAGTGCTGCATTTTCTCATAGCTGTCATTGGCTGAATTTTTAGCCGGAATTGCCATCAAGCCTCTTAAGGTCAGATTATCACAATTATCTACCATTTTAGCGAGGGAAAATACTTCGCTAGCCATAATGCCAGATTTTGATGTCTCTTCACTAATATTCACTTGTAAACAAATGTTTAGCGAGGTATCTTGACCATTATTTTGCTGAGCTTGTTCGCTTAAGTGATCGTTTAAACGTTGCGCTATTTTAGCTCTGTCGACACTATGAACCCAGTTAAAATGCTGAGCGATTTGTTTGGTTTTATTCGATTGAATTGGGCCAATAAAATGCCATGAAATATCAGACAAATGTGATAACGTATTGATTTTCTCTATGGCTTCTTGCAGATAGTTTTCACCAAAGTTTAACTGTCCTGCAAGGTAGGCTTGCTCAACCGCTGATGCGGGTTTGGTTTTACTAACCGCGAGCAAAGTGACTGGATTTTGTCTATTATTTGGAGAAGACTGGTTTTCGTGAGGATGGTAGTCAGGCACAGTACAGCAAGCTTTTTCAATTTGAGCGTTAACTTTTTGGATATTTTCTTTGATTTTATTCATAGTTTTCGACTAAACAACCCTGAGTTTAAGACTTTGAGCGATATATTTTACAGATAATACTTTAACCGTTGATACTTTAACAGATAACACCACCGAGGTTTTTTATGGATATTACCGAATTACTTGCATTTAGTGTGCAACACGAAGCGTCAGATTTACATTTATCAACGGGCACGCCGCCATCCATTCGTGTTGATGGCGATGTGCGTAAACTCAATATTCCTGCTTTTGATGCCAAAGATGTTAATGCGCTAGTGTATGACATTATGAATGATCGTCAGCGCAAAGAGTATGAAGAAAACCTCGAGGTGGATTTCTCTTTTGAAGTGCCAAACCTAGCGCGTTTTAGGGTAAATGCATTTAATCAAAATCGAGGGCCTGCGGCTGTATTTCGTACTATTCCAAGTAAAATTTTGTCACTTGATGATTTAGGCTGCCCTGATATTTTTAGAGATATTTCTGATACGCCACGTGGTTTAGTGTTAGTGACAGGACCGACAGGCTCAGGTAAGTCGACCACGCTAGCTGCTATGGTTGATTATATTAATAATCATAAGCATGATCATATTTTAACCATTGAAGATCCTATTGAATTTGTCCATGACAATAAACAATGTTTAATTAACCAACGGGAAGTACATCGCGATACGTTAAGTTTTGAGGCGGCATTACGCTCCGCACTTCGTGAAGATCCCGATGTTATTCTTGTTGGTGAGATGCGTGATTTAGAAACCATT
>JAPHTO010000131.1 GCA_026196955.1 Colwellia sp.
AACGCTGTCCGAAGGATTCGGCTAAAAACGTTTTACTCTTTGTTGAGTAGTATTTGCTTAGAATGACTAGGCTACACACTACTCGCCGCGATTAAAACGCTTTTATCTCGAACAAAATTTAACCGCGAAAGATCAACAGCCCCTAGTAAAAAGAAAGTTATTTAGCAGCGCGACCTTCGCGTTTACGATCACTTTCTTTTAAAGATTTTTTACGAATACGAATATTCTCTGGTGTAACTTCAACCAATTCATCGTTATCAATAAATTCTAATGCTTGCTCTAGAGTCATCTTAATAGGTGGTGTTAACACTTGTGCTTCATCAGTACCTGAAGAGCGAACATTAGTTAATTGCTTGCCTTTAAGAGCGTTAACGGTTAAATCATTATCACGACTGTGAATACCGATAACTTGACCTTCGTAAATTTCAACACCATGACCAATCATCATACGACCACGAGACTGCAGGTTGAATAATGCGTTAGTTAACGCCTTACCGGTTGCATTAGCAATCATTACACCGTTTAAGCGTTGACCGATATCACCACCTTTATGAGGACCATACTCAAAGAAAGTATGATAAATCAAACCTGAGCCTGAAGTCAGTGTCATAAATTCAGTTTGGAAACCAATCAAACCACGGCTTGGCATAATGAAGTCCATACGAATACGACCAGTACCATCAGGTGCCATATCTGTTAATTCGGCTTTGCGAACGCCCATTTTTTCCATGATAGAGCCTTGATGTTGCTCTTCAACATCAATAGTTACTGTCTCATAAGGTTCTTCTAGAACACCATTAACTTCACGTTCAATAACTTCAGGACGAGAAACGGCTAGCTCAAAACCTTCACGGCGCATATTTTCAATTAAAATACCAAGGTGTAATTCACCACGTCCTGATACTTTAAACTTATCAGGATCATCTAATTGCTCAACACGTAGCGCAACGTTATGCACTAATTCTTTTTCTAAGCGATCTTTGATGTTGCGTGAAGTAACAAATTTACCTTCTTTACCACAAAATGGTGAAGTATTAACTTGGAAAGTCATGTTGATGGTAGGTTCATCAATTGATAATGCCGGTAAGCTTTCAACTTCATTCGGGCAACAAATAGTATCAGAGATTTTTAACTCACCTAAACCAGTAATTGCGATGATATCACCAGCGTGCGCTTCTTCAACTTCATGTCGATCTAGGCCTAAGTAACCAAATACTTTACCGACTTTACCGTTATGAACATTACCCGCAGCACATTGTACCGTTACTTGTTGGTTAGGTTTAACGCTACCACGAGTAACACGACCAACACCAATTACACCTAAGTATGAGCTGTAATCAAGTTGCGAGATTTGCATTTGGAAAGAGCCTTGAGGATCCGCATCTGGCGAAGGTACTTCACCGATTATAGTATCGAATAAAGGCGTCATATCTGAGCCAGTTTCACCTTCTTCAAGTGAAGCCCAACCGTTAATTGCTGAAGCGTAAACCACTTTAAAGTCTAACTGTTCGTCTGTTGCACCTAAGTTGTCGAACAATTCAAAAACTTGATCCATAACCCAATCAGGGCGAGAGCCTGGTTTATCAACCTTATTAATAACAACAATTGGTTTCAAACCTTGCGCGAAAGCTTTTTGCGTCACAAAGCGAGTTTGTGGCATAGGGCCTTCTTGTGCATCAACAATAAGCAATACCGAGTCTACCATTGACATAACACGCTCAACTTCACCACCAAAATCGGCGTGACCAGGAGTGTCTACAATGTTGACACGGTAATCGTTCCAGTTAATTGCCGTATTCTTAGCAAGTATTGTGATACCACGTTCTTTCTCGATATCATTTGAATCCATAACACGTTCGTCATGGTCTGAGCGCTCACCTAGTGTACCCGACTGCTCTAGTAGCTTATCTACTAAAGTGGTTTTACCATGGTCAACATGGGCAATGATTGCAATATTTCTTAACTTATCTAACACAGGCGTTACTCGCTGTTGCTATCATTTTTATTGTCACTGTGAGCGACATAAATGAATAGGGCTATAATTGGGCGCGCATTATACAGGGGATTTGATTAAAAAGATATCAATTATCATCGCTGAAAATTGTCATCAAACTAAAGACCCATAGTTATTATCAAAGAACAAAAAAATATGTAAAAGCACAAATTAATTACAGGTAAAAATACTTAAATAGTTTATAGTTATTGACAATATTATTGTCGTTGCACCAAAAAGATCTATCAATGCACCACTCAGGTGCACTGTGATTTTTCGCTAATATCTAAACGCTTGTTTATCAAGCGTTTTATTGTTGGCATAATTTTAGCTTATGTTTGCCATAACATTTGGTACAGCCAAAAAAATTTAAAACTAACCCACTGGAGAGACAAAATGTCACAAGCAGTATTCGATTTAATTAAAGAGCACGATGTCAAATTTGTTGACCTTCGTTTCACAGATTCAAAAGGTAAAGAGCAACACGTTTCTATTCCTCATCATCAAGTTAACGAAGACTTCTTTGAAGACGGTAAAATGTTTGATGGTTCTTCCATTCAAGGCTGGAAAGGCATTAACAACTCAGACATGGTATTAATGCCAGATGCTGATTCTGCTGTTTTAGACCCTTTTAATGAAGCAGTTACCTTAAACCTACGTTGTGATGTTGTAGAACCAGATACCATGCAAGGTTACAGCCGTGACCCTCGCTCTGTAGCGAAACGTGCTGAAGAATATTTACGTTCAACAGGTATTGCAGATACTGTATTAATTGGTCCTGAGCCAGAGTTCTTCTTATTTGATGATGTACGTTTTAGCACTGATATCAGTGGCTCTTTCTTCAAAGTTGATGATAAAGAAGCTTGTTGGAACTCAGGTACTGAATACGAAGAAGGCAATATGGGACATCGTCCTGGCCTTAAAGGTGGTTACTTCCCAGTTTCTCCAGTTGACTCTTCACAAGACATACGTTCAGCCATGTGTTTAGTTATGGAAGAAATGGGCTTAGTTGTTGAAGCTCATCACCATGAAGTAGCAACAGCAGGTCAAAACGAGATTGCTTGTCGTTTCAATACCATGGTATTAAAAGCTGATGAAGTTCAAGTTTATAAGTATGTTGTACATAACGTTGCACACGCTTACGGTAAAACAGCAACCTTTATGCCTAAGCCATTAGTTGGTGATAACGGCTCTGGTATGCACGTGCACCAATCACTTGCTAAAGACGGTGTTAACTTATTCTCTGGTGATAAGTACGGCGGTTTATCTGAAATGGCACTTTACTACATTGGTGGTATCATCAAACATGCTAAAGCGTTAAATGCATTTACTAACCCTGCAACTAACTCTTATAAGCGTTTAGTACCACATTTTGAAGCACCTATTATGCTAGCTTACTCTGCAGCTAACCGCTCTGCTTCAATTCGTATTCCTGTAGTTCCATCTCCGAAAGCTGCACGTATCGAAGTACGCTTCCCAGATCCTGCTGCTAACCCATACTTAGCATTCTCTGCATTGTTAATGGCTGGCCTTGACGGTATTAAAAATAAAATTCATCCTGGCGATGCTATGGATAAAGATTTATATGACTTACCTGCAGAAGAAGCATTATCTATTCCACAAGTTGCCACTTCATTAACAGATGCGTTAGATTCTTTAGAAGCTGATAAAGAGTTCTTATTAGCGGGTGGTGTTATGGATAGCGATATGATCGATGCATATATTGAGCTTAAACGTGCTGAATGTGAATTATTGAATACTTCAACTCACCCAGTTGAATTCTCTATGTACTACAGTGTTTAATCTTTACAATTAACCACTTTAATAAAGCTCACCTCGGTGGGCTTTTTTTATCTCTTAATTTTATAGCAAACTATTTTAATTAATGCTTTGGCTAAAACGTTTCTGAACCCAGCTGGATCTAGCAATTTCAGGTAGCTTGGGAATAATGTAAAAGAAAGTTAGTTTTAAGTGGTAAACCTCCACATTTTTATATAGATTATAAATACCTATGTTCACACTTTGGTGTTTGGATATATCTGAGGGAACAGGATATACTTAATTGACTATGATTAGATTTTTATTACTGACATTGTTAGCTCTATCAATAGCGACTCCCGTGAATGCGAGTACGGCTAAAATATATGTATGGCGCAATGAAAAAGGCGAATTAGTCTATTCAGATACACCCAGACCAGGTGCTGAAGAAGTTAAAACTAAACCCGGTAATGTTATCGAGTCGTCCACCACGGTTGAAACTCAAGTATTAGATATCAAAACCAAAGAAATTGCTGAGAACTACCACGTTGTCATCAATCACCCTAAAGATAACGCCACTATTCGAGACAACACAGGCTCTGTCTATATTAGCGGTAGCATCAAGCCTATATTCAAACGAGGCCTGAAAATTCAACTGATCTTAGATGATAAACCTCACCTCAAACCACAAACGCATACGATGTTTTCACTGCGCAATATCGATCGTGGCGAGCATCAAATAAAAATGCAATTACTTAATGAAAAAGGCAAGGTAATTGCATTATCTAAAGCTATTACGTTTTATATGCACCGAGCCTCGGTAAACTAGCAAAATAGCACCAAATAGTGGCATTTTGGCTGCAGATAAAACTTTTTTCAAATATACTAACAACGAACGCACTACTTTGGTGCATACGTTAACTAGGTATGAAGCTTTATGTTGCACAGCAGACAAGAAATTCAAGAATTAAAACTAAGGTATCAGCAAACCCTTGCCAATCAGCTCGTCACAGCTGTACTTATTCTTGATGATAATTTAAATATTTGCTATCTCAACCCAGCAGCTGAAGCCTTACTCATCAAGAGTATGTATAAGCTTTACGGAAACCCTGCCGATTTAATTTTTGCTAATACTTCCATTAATGAAACACGATTACGCCAGCTGCTTTCCACAGGCCAAGAATTTACTGACAGCGATATCATTATTGAATTTAGTGAAAATCATCGTTTTACTGCCGAAATAACAGCGTCTGCCGTAGAGTTTGATCGCATTCCGCATGTGCTATTAGAGTTCAAGCAAATTGATCAGCAAAAGCAAATTAGCCTAGAAGTTTTTCAACAACAACAATGGATTGCTGCCCGCGATTTAATTAAAGGTTTGGCTCATGAAATTAAGAACCCGTTAGGTGGTTTACGCGGCGCAGCACAACTACTCAACAAAGAATTAACTCAAGAGCAGCAAGAATATACTGCTATGATTATTGAGCAAGCAGATAGATTAACTAATTTAGTTGATCGTTTACTCGGCCCTAATCAATTACCAGAAATACAAAGGCATAATATTCACTCTGTGCTTGAGAAAGTAAATCAAGTGGTGAGTTTTTCGAATGATCAAAGTATAGAATTACAACGTGATTATGACCCATCGATCCCAAGTGTTGAGTGCGACCAAGAAAAAATTCAACAAGCAGTACTAAACATAGTTAATAACGCGATTCAGGCGATCAGCAAAGATAACACTATCACGCTAAAAACTCGCATCGCCAGTAATAAAACCATTAATGGACAACGGGTAAAACTCGCGGCGCAAATCAGTATTATTGATGATGGCCCAGGTATTCCCAATAGTATTCAAGATACGCTGTTTTATCCAATGGTGTCAGGTCGCTCAAATGGCACGGGGTTAGGTCTTTCAATTGCACAAACACTGGTTAATCAACATCATGGCAAACTTTCTTGTCATAGCCGACCTGGACATACTGAATTTATTATTTTATTGCCCTTAGAGCAATAAAGCGAACAAACCAGTTTTATAAATATTTTTACACTTAAGTTTTACTCAAAGAGAACAGCTAATGATGACCGAACAAGTTTGGATAGTTGATGACGATAGCTCAATTCGTTGGGTGTTAGAAAAAGCCTTTGCTAGTGCTCAAATAACCAGTGCTTCGTTTGAAAGCGCACAAAATTTACTAATTGCCTTGGATCACGATCAGCCTGAAGTAATAATTTCAGACATTAGAATGCCTGATATAGACGGCATGACCTTGCTCGACTCAATCAGTAAAGCACACCCCCATATCCCAGTTATCATCATGACGGCACATTCTGACTTAGACAGTGCTGTAAACGCGTATCAAGGCGGCGCATTTGAGTATTTGCCAAAACCATTCGACATGGATGAGGCCGTTACTTTAACCAAGCGAGCTCTCACTCATGCCCGCGAGCAAAATGCTAAAAACCAGCAAAAAGAAAGCACACCACTAACTGCTGGGTTAATCGGTGAAGCACCGGCGATGCAAGAAGTATTTAGAGCTATTGGCCGGCTATCGCGCTCTAGCATAAGTGTACTAATCAACGGCGAATCAGGCACAGGTAAAGAGCTAGTAGCCCACGCACTGCACTCACACAGCCCACGTTCAAAAGCGCCGTTCATTCCGTTGAATATGGCCGCTATTCCCAAGGATTTAATAGAGTCAGAGTTATTTGGTCATGAAAAAGGGGCCTTTACTGGCGCTAACTCAGTTCGTCAAGGTCGTTTTGAGCAAGCTCACGGTGGCACGCTTTTTCTTGATGAAATTGGTGACATGCCATTAGAGATCCAAACGCGCTTGTTGCGCGTGTTATCTGATGGTCAATTTTACCGTGTAGGGGGTCACTCTCCTGTACAAGTCGACGTGCGCATTATTGCCGCGACTCACCAAAATCTTGAAGATCGTGTTAATAATGGCGAATTTAGGGAAGACTTATTCCATCGACTCAATGTTATTCGTATTCAACTGCCTAGTTTACGAGAGCGAAAAGAAGATATTCTTCAACTAAGTCAACACTTTCTAAAGCAGGCTGCAAACGAGTTAAGCGTAGAGCCAAAAACCTTAAGCAAAAAAGCATCTGTGTTTTTGCAGCAATGCCAATGGCCAGGAAATGTTCGTCAGCTTGAGAATATTTGCCGATTTTTAACCGTTATGGCCAGTGGACAAGAAATCCTACTCGAAGATTTACCAAGTGAATTAACAGAGAAAACAGCACAGGTATCACCACAAGCTTCTTCGTGGCAGGCTGCGTTAAGTGACTGGATGGATCAACAATTAGCCATGGGAAGCAATGCTATTTTAGACACGGCAATGCCTGAATTTGAAAAAATCATGTTAGAGCGTGCCCTACTTTTCACTCAAGGCCATAAGCAAGATGCAGCTAAGAAATTGGGTTGGGGGAGAAACACCTTAACGAGAAAACTAAAAGAGCTAGATATAAGCTAAACATTGGCAAGCTATAAGGTGTAATGAACATCTACCTTATAGCTTTCGAGCTAGTGCGCTAATCGAGTAGCTAAGAAACACAACTCTCTTCATCACATTGCTTACAGCTATTACATAATTTTATATTAATGAAGTGAGCGGCAATGATTAAACTCGCCCCGCCAATAATAAAATACATCTCTACCGCTTCCGAAAAATCATGCTTTATCCAATAGAGTGCGACACCTAAATAAAGTAAATAAAACGGATAGAGACGTTTATGATAGCGCTTAAAGCCTGAAAATAATGCGATAGTCCCTAAGACTGCCGTCATTAATAAAAAGATATGTTCCCACGTATGATCCGCTAAAAAGCTTAACCCCATTAACGGTAAAACAGGCAATAAAATAGGCAGCAAAATACAATGTAATGCGCATAATGATGTTGCTGTAATACCTATTCTATCTAACATATTATTCCAAAGTATCTTTCTAGTTTTCTTTTATTTGTAAATAGCACGAAGCTTGCCGACATTTACTTCAAACTCTAGGAGAAAGCACGGAGTTTATAAGTATAAATGAGTACTTTCGACAACGAAGTTGGACGAAGTGGCAAAAAGATAATTGCTATTTTGTAATAATATCACAATTGATACATTATAACATTAGTAAAATTACTGTAACTTTTCAATATTAGGCTCGCTCTATCGGAAAACTAATAACTTGGGCAATATGTTCAGCTTGTAGTGCTAGCATGATTAAACGATCAACCCCCAATGCAACACCTGAGCACTGCGGTAAACCATGGCCTAATGCTGAGATAAAATTATTGTCAATAGGCATTTCTTTCATACCTAGTGCTGTTCGCTGCTTATTATCCTTTTGAAAACGCTGAAATTGTTTATCAGCATTGGTGAGCTCATGAAAACCATTGACTAGCTCAATCCCTTGATAATAACACTCAAAACGCTCTGCAACTCGCTCATCTTCAACGCAAATTTTTGCTAACGACGCTTGTGAACTCGGAAAATGATAAACGAAACACGGCGAATCAATGCCAATATGAGGCTCGATAATTTCGCTAAAAATGAACTGTAATAATGTATCGTGATCCGAGTCATTCACTAACCAATCACTCGTTTTATTTTCTGCGGTAATAACAGCCAATAATTGCTCTCGATTTGCGGTTAACGGATCGACTCCGACTTGCTCTATAAATAATTGCTGGTAAGTAATTTGTGTCGGCGTTTTACACTGTAATACGGCTTCTAACAGCTCTGCGACTTCATTCATCAAGTCAAAATGATCAAAACCTAATCGATACCACTCAAGCATAGTAAATTCTGGGTTATGAAAACGCCCCGCTGCTTCGTGTCGAAAGGCTTTGGCTATTTGGAAGATACAACCATAGCCTGATGCCAATAAACGTTTCATATGAAACTCAGGAGAGGTTTGCAAATACAGCGGCGCAGCCGTTTGATCTGAGCTATCTGCAAGAAAATTATAACGACAAGTTAAGGCTTCTAAATGAACATCAGTAACTGTCCCCAGCGAAAGTGCGGGTGTTTCGACTTCGATAACGTTTCGCTCGGCAAAAAACTGACGTATTTGCTGTATGATTTGAGAGCGCTTCTGCGCATTTTGCCAAGTGAGTGTAGGTTGCCAAGACATAAGAAGTTCCGAGTTTTCCCCTTCGACTGCTGCGTGATCAGGATGAACGGGTTCACACTAAACAGTACAACTCTCGCTTATCATGAGCCTGTCGAGGGACGAGTTTATAAAATCATAAAACAAAAAAGGCCGCTCCTTCTAATTAGGAAACGACCTTTTCAATTTAACTTATTTGAGTTTAATTTGCTTGATAACCGATGGGTTAACAAGGCATGGACACGGAGTTGACGCTAGTCAATGAGTATCCACAACACCGTTAACGCAAGGTTAGCTGCAAATAAACCAAATATTAGTCTAGGATTGCAGAAACAACACCAGCACCAACAGTACGACCACCTTCACGGATAGCGAAGCGTAAACCTTCGTCCATCGCTACTGGGTTGATTAGCTCTACAACAAATTTCAAG
>JAPHTO010000123.1 GCA_026196955.1 Colwellia sp.
ATCTCAATATAAGCGCGAAATGTGCCCACATTCGTTAATTGCCTAGTATCTATTTTATGATGATGATTTGTTTGTTCTATCTTACTATTATCAGCTTCAAGCTGTTGTTTTTTATCTGTTAGGTATGTTTTCAGTAAATGAGTATTTGCTAAAAAATCAACTTTCTCCAAACTATAAAAATCAATACTACCTATATCAATAATTAAAGTACGCTTAATACGTCTAGCACCGGTATGGTACATATTTCGCCAGTTTTTAAATGAATCGCTGATCAATGCATAAGTAGGAACTGTGGTAATAGTTTTGTCAAAATTCTCTACTTTGACCGTATTTAAGCCTATTTCAATAACATCACCATCTGCGCCGTATTTAGGTAACTCTATCCAATCACCTGCTACTACCATTTTATTAGCGGAGATTTGAATACTGGCTACCAATCCTTTAATCGTATCTTGAAAAACTAAAATTAAAACAGCTGTTAATGCCCCCAAGCCGCTTAATAAATAGATGGGAGAGCGACCTAAAATTAATGAAACAATGACGATGGTTGCGACCAAATATACTGCTAACTTAATGACTTGAATAATAGCATTAAGCGGTAAATATTTTTGTTTTGCTGTTTCACGATAAAGGCTTTTACTGACATTAAGTAGCGCACTAACACAATGTGCAATTTGAAAGGTTAAGAAAATTTTCGCAAACAAAACCAGCAAATCAGCTAACAACAGCTTATTTGGGAAAAAAATAGGGGTGAGAAACAATATTAGAATAAAGGGCAACAACAAAGCTAAACGCGCAAACACATTATGCTCAATTAGGGCGTCATCCCAGGTATTCTTAGTTTTAATAATTAGTTTATGAACAACGTTAAGAATTTGATTTTTAGCAAGGTAGTAGCTCACCGCTGACATTATTAAAATAATAAGTAAACCAAATGCCGTAGCACTAGTTTCAAGATATTCGTCATTAACACCCTGCTCTATTAACCAAGTAGTGATCAACTCATTCATTTAAATACCTCTAAAATTCAAGGGTTATCGTCATTTATTAATGAAGCTTGTTTCATTTTTTCAAGCCGAGCATCCTTTTCATGCCAAAATTGCGTTAGCCATTTTTGAAAAGCAATTTTATGACTGCGATCATTCATATAATCGCCACTGAGCATACTATCAATTTTCCGGGTGTGAATTTCTATATGAACACTTTTGATCCGGCCACTGAGAAAGTCGGCAAAAGTAGGAATTCCTTCTGGATAATAAATAGTCACATCAACAAGCGTTGTTAAATGCTCGCCCAAAGCATCAAGCACAAAAGCAATGCCACCAGCTTTAGGTTTTAATAGATGTTTAAATGGGGACTTTTGCATATCATGTTTTGCTTGAGTAAAACGAGTGCCCTCAATAAAGCTCATGACACTAACAGGTTTATGCTTAAATTTTGCACATGCTTTACGCGTGGTCTCTAAATCTTTACCACGCAAATGAGGATTTTTCTTTAAGAAGGATTGCGTATATCGTTGCATAAAAGGAAAGTCTAACGCCCACCAAGCTAGTCCTAAAATAGGCACATAAAGCAACTCTTTCTTTAAAAAGAACTTTAAAAATGGGATCTCGCCATGTAAAGCACGTTGTAAAACAATAATATCAACCCAGCTTTGATGGTTTGCTAACACCAAATACCAATCTTTTTCATTTAATTCCTCTAAGCCTGTTATTTTCAGCGTCATGTTAGTGAACATTTTTTGGTTTAGGGTATTTACTGCAACCCAATTACTTGCCATTAAATCTAATAAGTAACTAAAGATTTTTTGAGAAAAGGCAATTGGAATTAATGCTTTGAGCAGTGAAAACACTAAAATAGGGATAACCCAAAAAATAGTATTAACTGCATAAAAACTAAAAGAAAGTAACGCTATGATTGGTGATGGTAAAAAATTAAACATGATATATCGTTTTAATTAACAAATTTTAAATATAGTGATAATAATGATATTTAATCATGCTTTGCCTTTAATTTATATCCTTATTATCAATCATATGCTGCAAGTATTCCTAAAAGCTATTGAAGAGTGTAATTTACTCTATTAACAAACCTGCATATTGCGCTAAAGCTGTTGAATGAACCTCGAGTTTTTTGCATACTGCCAAGGTACTTAAAGATAGGAGAAGTAATGAACTTTAATAGAGCTGTAATCAAAGTTGGCAGCGCTTTAGTCGCACCGTCAAAAACAGGTTGCAGTGGGCAATACACTTTAGCAATTGCGCAATTTATAACCAAGTGTCGACAACAGGGTAAAGAAATTATCCTTGTCTCTTCTGGTGGTGTCGCCGCTGGCCGCAGTGTCATTAGTCACGGTAGCCCTAAACTATCAACGGCAGTAAAAAAAGCAATGGCTAGTGTAGGGCAAATGCAGATGATGGCTAATTGGCAGCGATTTTTTGATGTGCCTTGTAGTCAAATTTTGATTACTCAGAGCGACCTAGAAGACAGAAAGCGCTTTATTTCTATTAAAGAAACTATTCAGATTCAGCTAGAAAACGGTGTTTTACCCATAGTAAATGAGAATGACACGTTAACTTCGGATGATTTAACCGTGGGTGATAACGATAATCTTGCCGCATTAGTTGCCCAAGTATGTGAAGCCGACAGCTTATTTATTTTAAGTGATATTGATGGGGTCTTCACGAAAGATCCTAAAGCACATGCCGATGCAGAGCTTATTCCTAATATAGAACATATTACTGACGAAATTTATGCAATGGCTGGTACAAGCCGAAATCACTTAGCGACAGGCGGCATGAAAACTAAAATTCAAGCTGCCGAAAAAGCCGTAGAACATGGCATAAATACCTATATTGTTAATGGCACCAAAAGCGAAGTGTTTGCTTCATTGTTATCCCAAACTAACCCGGGCACTCGATTTGCTGCTGATAAAGATATTATCAAGGCTAAAAAGCACTGGTTAAAACACACCTTAAAAAGCCAAGGTAAAATTACCCTAGATTCTGGTGCTGTTAATGCGCTAGTCAACAAAGGGGCTTCATTACTGCCTTCGGGTATAAAGTCTATTGATAACAAATTTAAAGCAGGCGATTGTGTCGATTTAATCGAGCATCAAAATAATAGCTTAATTGCGAAAGGAATTTGCTTATATAACCATACAGATTTAAAACGCATTATGGGTAAGCACAGCGATACTATTGCCACTATTTTAGGGCACAACCAAAGTAATGTTGTTGTCCATCGCGATGATATGGTTATCTTAAAAGATAACCCTTTAAAGGTTTAGAAGAAATATGACAAATTTGAATATAACAGCCTTCTCTATGGAGCAAATGGCTGCTAAAGCTAAAATTGCTAGCCGCGTGGCCGCACAGCTGACCACGACAAAGAAAAATCTCTTATTAAATGCCATCGCTGATGCTATTGAAGCTAACAGTGAAACCATTATCCGTGAGAATACTAAAGATATTGATGCTGGTCGCGCTAAAGGTCTCACCCAAGCAATGCTTGATAGGCTAATACTCACTGAACAAGGTGTGAAAGATATCAGCGCTGCTATTAGAGAAATAATAGTGTTAACTGATCCTGTAGGCGACATCAGTAACCTATCATTACGTCCAAACGGCATACAAGTGGGTAAGATGCGTATACCGCTTGGTGTGATTGCGATGATTTATGAAGCACGCCCAAATGTAACCGCTGAAGCTGCTGCATTGTGCATCAAATCGGGGAATGCTGTTATTTTACGTGGTGGCTCTGAAGCGATTCATTCTAACCTCGCTATTGCTAACTGTTTACACCAAGTATTGACTGAGCATGACTGTGACCAAAACGTCGTCAGTGTTATTCCAGATACAAGTCGTCAGGTTATTGAACAGCTGTTAAAGCAAAAAGATACTATCGATTTAGTGATCCCTCGAGGCGGTGAAGGGTTAATTCGTTATGTTAGCGAAAATAGCCAAATCCCAGTGATACAGCATTTTAAGGGGGTTTGTCACCTTTATATTGATAAATATGCTGATTTAGATAAAGCTGTGAATATCTTAGTTAATGGCAAAACTCAAAAACCAAGCGCCTGTAATGCTTTTGAAACTTTTTTAGTGCATAAAGACGTCGCCGAGCAGTTTTTACCCGTAGCAGCTAAAGCCCTTGCTGATGCAGCTGATGTCAAGGTGCATGCTTGTGAGAAAAGTTTATGCCATTTTGAGGGTGGAAAATTAGCAACAACTGACGATTACCATGCGGAATACTTAGCACAAGAAATTGCCGTGAAAGTTATCAATAGCTTTGATGATGCAATCGCACATATCAACGAATATACCTCAGATCATACCGAAGTGATCATTACGCAGGATATCTCTCGCAGCCAAGCCTTTATTCGTCAAATCAACTCCTCTGTTGTCATGGTTAACGCCTCATCACGCTTTTCCGATGGCAATCAACTTGGCCTAGGCTCAGAAATTGGTATTTCAACCAGCAAACTACATGCCTATGGTCCAATGGGCTTAGAAGCATTAACGACTGAAAAATTTGTAGTTTATGGTGATGGTCAAGTTAGAAGTTAACAACAAAATGATAAATGGGCCTGTTTAGGCTCATTTATCATTTTGCTCTAATTTATATGTCAGCTATTTTTACACTTTCTCTGTTTTCCTAGAATTGCCTATTTTCAATGCTTTGTTTTGATTAAATATTAAACAGAAGGTCTGCTTTATGCATAAACCTGCTGTTACAAAATCAACTTAAACGGCGTACATAAGGAATAACGATGAAGATAATCAAAACACTGGCTTTGAGTGCATCACTACTGTTTGCCTCATTCACGCAAGCTGCTTTTATTACCACTCAAGAAGCGGCTCTAGATTCAATATTCTCTCAAACTAGCTTTGGCAATATGCCAATAGACATTCGTATTGGTGCTGCAACTGAGCTCGTTTTTCCAGACCTGCTAGATATCACCACTGACGCTGAAGTGTCGACTCTTTTTGGTATGCATGTAGGACTGCCCACTGTAGTTAATTTTTATTTTGTTGATACTATCGATGCTTGTGGTGGTTTTAATCCTGCAATCGTAGGTTGTGGTGAGCTGCCGGGTAATGATTTTGTGGTTGAGTCTACCTTCGCTGCTGGCGCATTTGGTGGCGAATTACTCGCTCATGAATTAGGGCACAATTTAGGGCTTGCGCATTTAAATGGTAACTTTTTAATGAACCCATTTCTTAATGGTTTTACCGATTTAAGCGCGGGGGAAGTTAACATCATTCGTAATAGCCCTTTAGTGCAAACTGATGGTCAAAGCTTTTGGATTGATATTAATCCCGTATTGATTGTTGCTAGAGCAACAAGACCAGTGTCAGAGCCTGGTGTACTATTATTATTCTTGCTTTCTGTCGGCTTTTTCTGGCAAAAAAAGAGAGCATAAACATATGAAAGTTCTTTAAATAGACCTACACTTAAATCAACATAGCATGTCTTAAGTGTAGGCCTGTTGAGGAGTTTTCTATGACGTTTAAAAAGTTATCGTTATTTGCTTGTGCTTTTCTCTTGGTAAGCATTTCACATGGCGAGACTAAGCCCTCCGCACCCCAATGGATTGAGTCTTGTCCTCACAACCAGTTATGCTTCAAGCACCCAGCAAATTTAATTCCCGCTAAGGTACAAATCATTGATTCAAATGCAGGGCAATATACAAGTGAGAATTTAACCCTTGTTTACGATTTGGGTTGGTATGCCTCACAGTTTACTGAAATGAGTAATGCCACAGCAGAGACAACATCAATTGATGGCCATTGTGCAAACATTTTCATCCAAGGCAACCGAATGGCACTAAGCGTCCCCAAAGTTTCAGGAAAGATCCGTTTTTCTATGCTACTTGAATTTAAAGATACGCTGCAAGTTGAACAAGGTAGAAGAATTTTCAATTCTATTAAATTTGTTAAAAAATAATCGACTATTTAGCACTCTTTTGAGCCAACATTAATCTCTCGTGATTCTATTACAAAGATAATGCCTTAATTCATTCATGCCAATCTGCGCCTTTCATCAACATCTTTTAGTGTCACACGGTGGCATTTAACTTAGCAGCCTTGGTATAATGTAAACCTACAATTTTTAGGGGATATGTTACTGCTCACCCCCACTTTCAAACGGCAATGCATAAATGATAGGTTTTGATTACGGCACCTCAAACTGTAGTGTGGCGATAATGGCTGACGGCCAACCTCAAATAATCCCTTTTAAAGATATTAACAGTCAGTATAGCAATACCATTGCTTCAAATTTATACGCTCCTGATCGCGATATTATTGCCCATTGGCTTTATCAGCAACTACCCACTAACCAACAAGGCCTCTATAAAGATACTCGCGCTCTTCAACTACAAAAGGCACAAAGAGCATTACGCGAGCTAAGCTTTGACGGCATTGATAGCGAATTAGTTTTTGGCACAGCTGCGCTTGATAAATACCTAGAAGATCCTGAAGAAGGTTATTACATCAAATCACCTAAATCATTTTTAGGTGCCAGCGGCTTAGCCCCAATGCAAATTCAACTTTTTGAAGACATTGTTGCCGCCATGATGAGCAATGTAAAAAACTTAACGGAAGCCCAATTGGGGCACCAAATAACGCAAACCGTCATTGGTAGACCTATTAATTTTCAAGGTTTACGAGGTGAAGAAAGCAATCGACAGGCAATCAATGTTTTAGCTAACGCCGCCAAACGCGTTGGTTTTAGAGACGTTGAATTTCAATTTGAACCCGTAGCTGCAGGCTTTGAATTTGAAGCAAGCTTAAATAAGGAAAGCAAAGTATTAGTGGTTGATATCGGCGGCGGTACCAGTGATTGTTCCATGTTATTAATGGGGCCAGAGTATAGCGCTAGTAATGACCGTACTCAGCACTTACTTGCCCATAGCGGCGTGCGCATTGCCGGTAATGACTTCGATATTCAATTAGCGCTACAAGGTATTATGCCCAGTTTAGGTATGAATGGCTTATTAAAAACCGGAAAACCTATACCTACGGCAAGCTTTTATCAAGCACTAGCCATTAATAACATCAATGAACAGTCAGAATTTTACAGTGCCAATAACCGCCGCAGTTTGCTACAACTTTCACGCGATGCCAAAGAAACAGCTGAGGTGGAGCGTTTAATTACCGTACATGATCATAAACTAAGTTATCAGCTGGTCAATGCTGCAGAACAAGCTAAAATAGCGCTTTCAACGCAAGATCAGCAAGTTATTCAGTTAAACGAAATAGCGGATGGCCTACACACTACTGTTGATAAAAAAACGCTAGCGCAAGCAAATAAAAGAACTTTAGCAAGCATAGGTGAATTAATGCACTCCGCCGTTAAGCAAGCGCAATGTCAGCCCGATGTAATTTTTGTTACTGGCGGCACGGCAAAATCACCTGTTATCAGCCAATTCATACAGCAAACAATGCCGAATGTTCCGATAGTCATTGGTGATCACTTTGGCAGTGTCACCTCAGGTTTGGCGCGTTGGGCTGGTCAAATTTTTAAGTAATATCATTAAATTGCACTATACTCATATTAAATATTTAATAATCAATTTATAGTGATTAATGAGTTTTTTTATACCTCGCCATGTATTACTAATGCTCACGCTATTCGGTAGCATCAACTTAGTTAGCGCTACCGATATCGTGCGTTATGTAGACTCAATCAAATACCCTGATCCAAAGCAACGCTACTTTATAGATTTATTAACATTAACCTTAGATGCCAGTAAAGAAGAGTTTGGTGATTACCAATTGCAACCTGTCGCTATTGAAATGTCGCAGGGTCGAACCTCGATGATGTTACAGCGTAATGAGTATATCGATTTAACGTGGCGCATGACTTCACAAGCATTAGAGCAAAAATTGCAGGCTATTTATTTTCCACTTTTAAAAGGCTTAATGGGACATAGAATATTTATCATACGTAAAAGCGATCAAGCTCGCTTTGCAAAAGATCTCACGTTAGCGAGTTTAAAAAAAATAAACCTTGGTCAAGGGCACAATTGGCCAGATACCGATATATTGATCGCGAATGGCTTTAACGTCACTAAGGCTAATGATATTTATTTATTGGAAATGCTCAAAAAAAGCCGCTTTGATTACTTTCCTAGAGGCCTGCATGAGCCTTGGTTGGAAATTAACAATCAGCCTGAATTAGTGGTCGAAACAAACTTAATGCTTAGATATCCTGCCCCGATATTCTTTTTTGTTAATAAGCAGAATAAGCGTTTACAGAAAAGGCTAACCCTAGGTTTAGCCAAATTACTTGATTCTGGAGAATTTGAGCATTTTTTCTTAACTCATCCCATCACGACAGGAATTTTAACTAAAACCCAAGTTAGCACCCGTACTATTTTTGAATTGAAAAACCCACTGCTTTCTCAGCAAGTCAAAAAGCTATTAACAGATGAGCGGCTTTGGATTAACAACAGGCAAAATGAGTAACTTATATTCGAAAGCATAAACGCTTAACTCAAATGGTAGTCAATATAGCCAGCTGTTCAGAAAACAAATCGGTTAAAAATATCAATAACGGAAAAACATAGAAATACCCTCTCATCAACAATTGAATGGTTTTATTCGCATGATTAAGCTCCATAAAATAATCCATTATTCTTCTACCTTTGACAGCGATAGAGCAACAGATCACCGCAGTGATAAACAAACTCTTATCAGCGGTTTCCGCCACCAAAGCATTGGCTAAGGTGATGGACAGCAACATAATCCAAGAAATGTCCAGTGCATTTAATTTCGATATCGACATGGAAAACTCCTTATCTTAGTACATATAACAAGGGGAAAATAATAACCCAAGCAAGATCAACCATATGCCAATAACAAGCGATGGCCGTTAAACCTAAGTGATTACTTTGTGTATAGCGCCCTGATTTAAGTGCAAATATGGCCCATATAAGACTGCCGCTTGCCCAACCGACATGCAGCAAATGATTAAAGGTCATATAGTAGTACAAGGTATAAAATTCATTCGTGTTAGTTTTAATACCTTGGTCAACGTTCCAATGGTATTCCCACACTTTAATTACTAAATAAATAGCACCGCACAGCACTGCCAACCACAGCCATTGAATACTTTGCTCTGGTTTATTATGCCGAACAGCAGCTAAAGATTTAGCAACAAAATAACTGCTAGAGATCAATGCAAAGGTATTCAATGTGCCCGCCAAAGTATTTAGCTGTAATGGACCTTGATTAAATTGCTCAGGATAGTGCGCCTTAGCAATAAAATACACAATGAAAAACAAAGCAAACTCAGTGAGTTCCGCAAAAATACCCACCCAAACGGCTCTGTTACCCGGTATTTTATTACGTGTCTCTGGTTCATTTCTAACTTGACCACTGCCATTCAAATGAAAGATGTTTTCTGCTGTTATATGCATGTTCTTCCTAGCTTGCTTAATAGTGAATTGACATGATAATGAGAATATAGCTAACCCGCATATTCACTGTTGCTACCACGATAAAACATGGTTGCTTTTTGCAATGAAATGTTTGGTTGCTCAATCGCTTGTATATTGAAACTGAAATCTGTGATGCTCTCATGTAGAGTTTGACCGTCAATGCTGATGGTGATCGGTATTTCTCGCATAGTGCCTGGGGCTATTAACAAATTCTTCGGCAGGGTTACGTTTGAGTATTCAAGCCCCTGCACTGAAATTTTATAATGCAAAGCTTGCTGGGTTTTATTGAGTACTTTTAGCGTGTAGGTATTTTCTACCACACCTAAATAGTTAACCCTATAAAGGGCATTTCTATCTCTTAAAATAGAGGTTTCTAATGGCACTCTACTGTTTATCCAAAATGATGTGGCAATAAAGATAACCGCGGTAATAACGCCATAAGTGAGCACTTTAACATTCAGCCCTTTCGCCTTTTGTCCGAATAGCTGCTGTTCACTGGTATATGAAATCAATCCTTTTTGATAATTAAAACGTGACATGGTTTCATCACATGCATCAACACATAGGCCGCAATTAATACACTCGTACTGCATGCCGTTACGGATATCTATACCGGTAGGGCATACTTCGACACAAAGGTTACAATCAACACAATCTCCCAAGCCAAGCTGTTTAGGGTCATCTTTAAGCTTTCGTGGGGCTCTGTTTTCACCACGCTCCTTATCATAAGCTACTAATAAGGTGTTTTTATCAAACATCGCTGATTGAAATCTTGCATAAGGGCACATATCAATACACACTTTCTCTCTTAACCAACCAGCATTGCCATAGGTACACAGGGTAAAAAAGCACAACCAAAAAGTGACTAGGCCTGTGCAATTTAATTGCATAATATCGCTATATAAGCTTGATGCTGGGATAAAATACGAGATGAAAGTACTTGCACTCACGACCGACATTAACAGCCAGATAAAGTGTTTAACGAACTTTTTTTGTAGCTTAGCAAATGAGTGCTTTTGTTTATCAAGAGCTATGCGCTGATTCCGAGTACCTTCAATTCTGTGCTCCACCCAAATATAAGCCAAAGTCCATACCGTTTGAGGGCAAACATAACCGCACCAAACTCGCCCTAGCCAAGAGGTAACAAAAAATAGCGCAAACGCCCCAGCCATAAAAACACTGGCTAGCAGAATAAAATCTTGTGGCCAAAACGTTACGCTAAAAAAACGAAATTGTTGATTTTCAATGTCCAGCAGTACTGCTTGTTGACCACTGTATTGAATAAAAGGAATTAAAATGAAGGTAATAATCAACAGCCAACTCAATAGACGACGAATTTTTTGATATGCGCCTTTTTGCTCTCGTACTTGAATTGACCCTGTTGATTTATAGGGTTTAATAATTAGATCTTCTTCTTTAATATCAAATTTCATTAGTGGTTACAGCATAACGATAAACATAGCCCCACATAACAAGAACTAGGCCAAACTTACGCAAAGCATAACCAATTGTATTTTAAGGATTTAATTTTGATTTGATACTGAATTAAGACACGACATATCGCTAACACACGATATATCGTGGTTTTATGGTGCTATTTTCGCGTTATATTAAGCTTTTTCATACGAGATCTTAACGTGCTGTCTGGCAGACCTAGTATTTTCGCTGCCCCTGTGGCGCCGCCAATACGCCACTGACAATCCATTAATATGTCAGTTATATAGCTCTTTTCAATATCGGCTAAGGTTTTATTTCTGGTATTAGTAACCATTTTGCTGCTACTCAAATCTTGCTTGATATTTAGAATGTTTGAGGTTGAGAGAATAACTTCTCGTTCAAGAATATTTTGTAACTCTCTTATGTTACCCGGCCAATTATAACGTGATAGCTTCACTATACTTCTATTGTTTATGCCTGTTATTTGCTTTTTAAGTTTATGATTTAGTTTGTTTAAAATGCTATTACATAACAAAGGTATATCTTCAATTCTTTCTCTTAAAGCGGGCACTTCAATCGGAAAAACATTGAGACGGTAGTATAAGTCCATGCGAAACAGCCCTTGTTCAACCATAGCTAACAGGTTTCTGTTCGTTGCAGCAATCACTCGAATATCAACTTTTATAGTTTTGCTGCCGCCCACACGTTCAAACTCACGCTCTTGCAGCACACGTAACAATTTAGTTTGTGCTTCAGCCGACAGTTCGCCTATTTCATCCAGAAACAAGGTGCCCTGATCGGCTAACTCAAATCGTCCTTTGCGCCTCTCATTCGCCCCTGTGAATGCGCCCTTTTCATGACCAAACAATTCAGACTCTAATAAACTGGCCGTAAAAGCGGCACAGTTAACTTTCACTAAAGGCGAATTACACCGGTGACTTAATTGATGTAAATTACGAGCAACTACTTCTTTACCTGTGCCATTTTCGCCTGAAATTAATACCGTACTGTCGGTTTGACTTACAACTTTTATTTGCTCAAGCAATTGTAAAAACAGCTTACTGGTACCCTCTAAACCCGAGCCAGCCCAGTTGTCATTGATTTCAGCTTGTAAATAGGTATTTTCATCTTGAAGCTTTTCACTCAGCTCATGGACTTTTTTGAGTGCTTCACGCAAGTTATGATCAGTTAACTTTTGTTGGCTAACATCCCGAAAAACAGCCACTGCGCCTATAAGCTCGCCATCTTTATAAACAGGTGTTGAGGTATATTCTACTGGAAAGCAACTGCCATCTTTACGCCAAAACACTTCATCGGTTACTCGCCGCTTTTCACCGTCGCGCATGGTGTTATATATTTTGCATTCATCTACAGGGTATTTTTCACCATTTTCATGACTGTGATGATGATATTCATGTATGTTTTTCCCCAGTAATTCTTCAGCAGGCCACCCTGTCATTTGCTCTGCAGCAGGGTTTATAAATACGGCATGACCATTGGCATCGAAACCATAAACCCCTTCACCAACAGCATTTAGCAATAATTCTGAGTCAGATAAAAACTGTTTAATAGTGTGAGTCATAAATACTTATCCTAAACACACGATATATCGTGGTTTAATAATAACTGATTATGAATGCTTTGTAATTGAATGAAAGAAATAATTGCAGAGAGTAAGAGTAATTAACTTGAACTCGGCTTATTAGATAAGGGCTGCAGCACTGGCAAAAATAGTCATCAGCAAGACCATTATTTTTAATGTTTTTGCTTTAACTTCTATGGCAAATTTAACCGCAATTTGAGCACCAACAATACTCCCTATTCCCAGTAAAATACCGGGTATCCAAGCAATTTGATCTCTAAAGATAAAAACCAATAGGGCAATACTGGTAAAAATAACGGTAGCAACCACTTTCATGGCATTAGCACGTAATAAATCATAATTTAACGCGCCAACAAAAGTGGCAATCAACACAAAACCGACACCTGCTTGCACAAAACCACCATAAAACCCCGAAGCAAAGGTAGCCAAAAGGGCAAACTTACTGCTGTAGCAACTTTTTTGCTTACTATGCTGCTCAGTTTGAACGTCACTTTTAAGCACCACCCATAATGACACGGCAATCATGGTGCCTAAGAGTAATGGCTTAAGCAGTTCAACATTGATATAGGAGGCAGCAATAGCGCCAACTAAGCCGCCAAATAACAGAGGAAAGAAGGTATCTTTAACGGATCTTGCATCAATTTTGTCGTGATTATAAAAACCACGCGATGCCGTAATCGATTGCATTAAAACACTCACCCTATTGGTTGCATTGGCAACATCTGCGGGTAAGCCATACATCATTAAGGCAGGCAGAGATAAATTTGACCCACCGCCTGCTAAGGTATTAATTACCCCTGCCATTAAACCGATAGCAATAAGAATAATGGCTTGATATATGTCTAATGTGTTTAACACCACAAGTTATGCTTATTCGCTTAGGTAGCTACAACAGTAATCAACAATTGTTTTTGCTTTAATTTCAAACTTGCTATGGGCTGGTACATAAAAAGAATCACCCGCTTGAATTGTTTGCCACTGCTCAGTTTCTGGTAATAAAATGTCGCAATCACCGGCAGTAATTTCCATTAACTCTTTTTCTGCGGTAGCAAACTTATAATCACCCGGCATCATAATACCTAGGGTTTTAAAACTGCCATCGGCAAACGTGATTTTACGGCTAGTGACTTTACCATCAAAATAAATATTGGCTGCTTTAGTAACAGTAACATTCGTAAATTCAGACATATTCTCTTATCCTTTTTTAAAGTGATATAAATTGATTATTAAATTGTGCTCAAAAAAAACGGCATTGACGCTAAGTCTAATGCCGTATAACTTAATTTGCTATATTTAGCGTGTTAAGCTTGATTATGATGCGCTAGCAATCTTTTTCATATCTGTCATATAACCGCGAAGCTCTTTACCAATCACTTCAACACCATGACTGCGGATCGCTTCGTTCACTTCAATTAAGCGAGCATTATCAACATTAGTTGATGCATCTTTTAGGCCTTCACCTAATTGCTCTAATGTTAAGTTAGACGCATATTCTTCTAAAAGTGGTACCGCAGCATGAGTAAATAAGTAGTTACCGTATTCAGCCGTATCTGAAATTACTACGTTCATTTCGTATAATTTGTTACGAGCAATACAGTTAGCAATTAATGGCGTTTCATGTAGTGACTCATAATAAGCAGACTCTTCAATAATACCTGCAGCAACCATAGCTTCAAACGCAAGCTCAACACCCGCTTTGATCATAGCGACAACAAAAATACCCTTATCGTAGTACTCTTGCTCAGTGATTTCCGTATCGCAATCTGGTGCTAATTCAAATGATGTTTCTGCTGTTTCAGCGCGCCATTTAAGTAAGTTAGCGTCATCGTTAGCCCAATCAATCATCATAGTTTCAGAGAAACGACCTTCAATGATGTCATCCATATGCTTTTCAAATAATGGGCGTAAAATAACTTTTAACTCTTCAGACATATCAAACGCTTTAATTTTGGCAGGGTTTGATAAGCGATCCATCATGTTAGTGATGCCGCCATGCTTAAGACCTTCAGTGGTAGTCTCTAAGCCGTATTGTAATAATTTGCGCGCGTAAGCTGCATCCATACCTTGAGCAACTAATTGCTTATGGCCTAAAACCGCAGCAGTTTGCAACATACCACAAAGGATAGTTTGCTCACCCATTAGGTCAGATTTAACTTCAGCAATAAAAGACGACTCAAGTACGCCAGCTCTATCACCACCAGTTGCACTGGCGTAAGCTTTAGCAATGGCTAAACCATTACCTTGTGGGTCATTTTCTGGGTGAACGGCAATCAGCGTTGGTACACCAAAACCACGTTTGTATTCTTCACGTACTTCAGTACCCGGACATTTAGGTGCAACCATCACAACAGTGATGTCTGGACGAACCTGCATACCTTCTTCAACAATGTTGAAGCCGTGAGAGTATGAAAGCGTAGCACCTTGTTTCATTAGTGGCATTACCGCATTTACTGCTGAAGTATGTTGCTTATCAGGAGTAAGGTTTAACACTAAATCAGCTTGAGGAATTAATTCTTCATAGTTACCAACGGTAAAACCATTTTCAGTCGCCCATTGGTATGATTGACGCTTTTCAGCAATGGCTGCATCACGTAATGCATAAGAAATATTTAAACCTGAATCACGCATGTTTAAACCTTGGTTCAAACCTTGCGCACCACAGCCAACGATAACAATATTCCAATCTTTAATGAAGTTACAGCCATCACTGAACTCTTCGCGCTTCATAAAACGACACTTGCCTAATTGGCCTAACTTTTCACGTAAGCTTAAGGTATTGAAATAATTGCTCATGGTCTTTCCTCTGATATTCTTAAATTAAATTAGTCAGTTTTTCTGACAATGAAAGCATCATAACCTAGCCATCACATTGCAAAAAGTGATATATTTGCATTGCCGCGTTGCATTTTTTGCAACACAAATAATTCGCAGGGCTTCTTTATGGATCAAAAATCATTAAATATGTTTGTGCATCTTAGCCAAACACTACACTTTGGTAAAACGGCACAAGCATTTCACATGAGCCCATCAACGTTAAGTCGAGCCATACAGCGAATCGAACAAAACGTCGGCAGTGAATTATTATTACGAGATAACCGCACAGCAGTACTTACCGAAGCAGGCAAAAAATTTCAACACTATGCTCAACAGCAGCTAGAGCAATGGCAAACCTTCAAGCAATCTTTAGATGAGAATCAACAAGTGCTTACCGGTAAGTTGAGTATTTACTGCTCTGTAACCGCCGCATACAGCCATTTACCGCCGCTGTTAGAACGATTTCGTCAGCAACATCCGCTCGTCGAAATTATGCTAACCACTGGTGATGCCAGTGATGCTTTAGAGCAAGTGCAAAATAACGCTGTTGATTTTGCTATTGCAGCTAACCCTGAGAACTTACCGCGCAGTATTTACTTTCAACACCTAGCCACTATCCCGTTAGCTGTGATTGCGCCTACCATGAGCTGCAAAGTGCAACAACAACTACAGGCAGACGTGCTCAGTTGGTCTGATATACCAATAATTTTGCCTGAGCATGGCCCAGCTCGAAAACGTTTTGATCTCTGGTATCGCAAAAAACAACAAGGTAAAGCCAATATTTATGCCACCGTTTCTGGCCATGAGGCGTTAGTAAGCATGGTGGCTTTAGGCTGTGGCGTTGGCATTGTGCCGCAGGTAGTTGTCGAAAATAGTCCAGTTCGAGAGAAGGTAAAATATTTGCACAATGTTGGCGAAATTGCGCCATTTGAATTAGGCATTTGTTGCTTGAACCAAAATAAACAACAAGCGTTAATGCAGGCCTTTTTCAGCGCCATTGCCTAGGGGTTGCTAATTTTATACCGCAACTGAAGCGGTTAAGTGACGTAATAGTCTATCCATAGCCCGATATGAAAGAGCCTCCGTTAAGTGCTCATGTAATATATTTTCACTTCCACTCATGTCGGCTAAAGTGCGAGCAATTTTTAATATTTTGTGGTGAGCACGCGTCGACAAGCCTAACTTTTCTACTGCCAATTCGAGAAACTCATTATCATCAATGGATAAATGGCAATAACTTTTTAGCTCGCTAGTGCCTAAAAAAGCATTAGCTTTTCCCTGCCTTGCTAGTTGTCGCGATCGACACGCTTGCACCCTTTGCTGAACTTGCTCACTCGTTTCATTTTGATCTGTCTCTGTCGCCCAAGTACCACGTGGCAAACGAGCCACTTCAATTTGAATATCAATCCTATCGAGAAATGGACCAGATAAACGATTTAAGTAGCGCAACACTTGCTCAGGGGTACTGCGATTATCGTTGTAAAAACCTGTTGGGCTAGGATTCATCGCAGCAATTAATTGAAAACGTGCCGGAAAACATTGTTTGTGCATAGCACGTGAAATAGTCACTTCACCTGATTCCATCGGCTCACGTAAAACATCAAGCACCTTACGCTCAAATTCCGGCAATTCATCCAAAAACAGTACTCCGTTATGGGCTAAAGAAATTTCACCCGGCTTTGGCTGACTGCCACCTCCAACCAGAGCCGCTGAGGATGCAGTATGATGAGGAGCGCGAAATGGCCGTGTTAGCCATGAATTTGCGTTAATACTTTGATTACTGATGGACTGAATTGAGGCGGCTTCTAGGGCTTCTGCTTCTGTCATTTTAGGCAAGATACCCGCGAGCCTACTCGCTAACATGGTTTTTCCTGTGCCCGGCGGGCCAATGAAGAGTAAATTATGATTACCACTAGCAGCAATTTCTAAGGCACGCTTCGCTAATGGTTGGCCGATGACATCGCTAATATCTAATTCATTGATACATTCAAATTGCTCAATTTTTTGCTCTGCCACTAACGGCAATGGATGTTGTCTAGCAAAGTGCGGATAAAGTTGGCTTAAGTGTTCTACTGCGTGGATCTTGGCTTGCTTAACCCAGCTGGCTTGTTCGCTATTTTGCTGCGGCAGCACTAAAGTTCTGGCGCTTTCACAACAAGACATTGCCATGGGTATTTCGCCAATGATGGCCCTAAGCTCACCCGACAATGCTAGCTCTCCAGCAAATTCATATTGAGTTAAATCAACTTGCGGTAATTGTTCTGAGGCAGCCAAAATACCAACAGCGATAGGCAAATCAAAGCGCCCTCCCTCTTTAGGTAAATCAGCTGGTGCTAAGTTAATGGTTATTCGTTTGGCAGGAAACTCATAACCGCAGTTGATGATGGCACTTCGAACACGATCTTTTGACTCTTTCACTGAAGCTTCAGGCAAACCAACAATATGAAATGCTGGTAAACCATTGGCCAGATGAACCTCAACCGTGACTAAAGGAGATTCGAGCCCCACACGAGCTCGACTGTATACACAGGCTAATGACATAATAATTCCATTTATTTGCTTCCTATATCCTTAGTGTAGGAAAGTATTAGGCTTTTTTCGACTATGGGCAGAAAAATATTATGGAAAATTTGTTTCTTATAACTTTTACTTATTTAGATAGAGCTAAAAACTGACAAAAAAAGCTTGCTCAATTCATTAGAGCTATGATACTAATTTAAAAAGAGATGAAAACTGCGCATAAAAATTCATTATAAAAATATAAATTGTCAGTCTTTTAGTCGAAAGAATTTTTAGAAAAAAGTGAAACCAAACAACAATGCAAAACTTTAATTCAATTGTTAACAACATCCTCGTCGTGGTGATTATTAAATTACCTCGAGGGTTTTCGTTGAGCTAAAGTAAAGCAAAACAGAAATACAAACCCTCGCTTCGAAAGAACCGAGGGTTTTGTTTTTTCTGGGAATAATTTAAAACTACACAACAACTTTGGAATTATCATGACTGACAGCAAACCGTTAACCGGCGGTGGATTATTATTTAAAGTACTTGAGCAGCATGGCGTAAACCATGTTTTTGGCTACCCTGGCGGCGCAATCATGCCTATTTATGATGCTTTGGTTGACAGCAATGTTCAGCATTTTCTCTGTCGTCATGAGCAAGGGGCTTCATTTTCAGCCGTTGGTTATGCACGCGCTTCTGGCAAAGTAGGTGTTTGTATGGCCACCTCAGGGCCAGGCGCGACGAACCTAATTACTGGCCTTGCTGATGCGCTTGCAGATTCAATTCCGGTCGTTGCTATCACAGGTCAAGTACCGACTGCTGCCATGGGTAGTGATGCTTTTCAGGAAATCGATATTTTTGGTTTATCGCTAGCCTGTACCAAGCATTCTTTTCAAGTAAATCATGTTGATGAATTAGAAAAAGTGCTTCATCAAGCCTTTGAAATTGCACTAGAAGGTCGTCAAGGCCCTGTACTTGTTGATATTCCCAAAGATGTGCAAATGGCAAGTGTGTCGCCAACATTTAAGGCAACTTCCCACTTAAAAAACAAAGTAAAACTGCCCCTTGCTGATATCTCAAAAGCGTTGGATTTATTAACTCACGCCAAACAGCCTATTTTATACGTTGGTGGTGGGGTTGGTATGGCAAATGCCATCGATGAGGTGAGAGCTTTTGCCAAAGAAACTGGCATGCCATCTGTTTCTACTCTAAAAGGCTTAGGAGCACTAGATACAAATGATAAAAATTATCTAGGCATGTTGGGTATGCACGGTACTAAAGCTGCCAACTTAGCCGTTCATGATTGTGATTTACTGATTGCTGTTGGCGCACGTTTTGATGATAGAGTGACTGGTAAGCTTGATCAGTTTGCCCCCGACGCCAAAGTGATACACTTTGATATTGATACTGCTGAAATCAATAAACGAAGAGTCGCTGACGCCCCTATTTTAGGTGATTTAAAAGAGAACTTACCCTTATTAACAATGCCGCTTAACATCGAAAATTGGCAAGCAAAAATCCAGCAAATGAACAATGATTTTGCTTGGCGATATGATCACCCTGGCGAGGGTATTTATGCCCCTGCTGTGTTAAAAGAAATAAGCGACTTAATGCCTAATAATACTTGTGTTACAACCGACGTTGGTCAACACCAAATGTGGGCAGCACAGCACATGAATTTTGACGAGCCAAATAATTTTTTAACCAGTGGCAGCATGGGTACCATGGGCTTTGGTTTACCCGCTGCAATTGGCGCACAAATTAGTCGTCCTCATGACACAATTATCACCGTCTCAGGAGATGGCTCTATCATGATGAATGTACAGGAATTGGCGACCATTAAGCGTTATCAGATCCCAGTAAAAATTGTACTGATTGATAATGCCAAATTAGGGATGGTTCGCCAATGGCAAGATTTGTTCTTTGATGGGCGTTTAAGTGAAACTGATTTAGCCGATAATCCAGACTTTTGCATGTTAGCCAAATCATTCGACATAGCAACTAAGCAGATCACTAAAAAGTGTGAAGTAACCGCTGCTATAAACGACATGTTAGATCATGATGGTCCATACTTACTACACGTTAAAATTGACGCCAAAGACAATGTTTGGCCATTAGTACCACCCAATAGTGCCAACAATGAAATGATGGAGAGTGCTTAGCATGAACACGCTTACAATGAACAATTATACATTAATCATCATGGTTGATGATAAGCAGGTAGTGCTTGAGAGAATTCTACAAGTTACTCGTTATCGTGGTTTTTTGATCAATGGCATAACAGCCAAAGTCAATACCGGTAATAATGTCGCAACAATTGAATTGTTTGTCAGTAGTGACCGACCAATTTCACTTTTAATTGACCAAATTAATAAACTGGTCGACATCAAGAGTGTCAAGGTAGACAATAAAGCGTCACAGCTATCTAAAGCTAAAGAGTGTAGTGCTTAATTTATATAAAATGGAAACATTGCACCCTAAACAAATTTAATTATTACGCACCCGGCTTGATTTATATAAGAAAATCAACCAGTAACAAATTTAGGAAAAGAAAATGGCAAAAGTAAATGCAGATTTAATTTGGTTCAACGGAAAACTCATGCCGTGGAAAGATGCCACCGTTCATGTAATGAGCCATGCTTTGCACTATGGCTCATCAGTTTTTGAAGGCATTCGCGCTTATAATACCCATAAAGGCACGTGTATTTTTCGTTTAGAAGAACACATTAAGCGTTTATTCGATTCAGCAAAAATTTACCGCATGGATATTCCTTTCACACCTGAAGAAGTCATCCAAGCCTGTAAAGACTCAGTAACGGAAAATAACCTTAAATCTGCTTATTTACGCCCGCTTGCCTTTTTAGGTGATATTGGTATGGGCTTGCGTCCACCTATTGATGCTCAAGCTGACATGATGATTGCTGCCTTTAGTTGGGAAGCCTATTTAGGCGCTGACGCTATCGAGAATGGTGTTGAAGTAGGTGTATCAAGTTGGAACCGATTAGCACCAAACACTATGCCAACTGCAGCGAAAGCTGGTGGAAACTACCTATCTTCACAACTTATTTCTACAGAAGCTGCGCGCCATGGTTATGCCGAAGGTGTTGCATTAGATGTAAACAATATGGTGAGTGAAGGCGCTGGTCAGAACTTATTCTTAATTCGCAAAGGTATTCTTTACACGCCGCCAAGTACGGCTTCAATTTTACAGGGGTTAACCCGTGATACTGTGTTCTTTTTAGCTGAGCAATTAGGTTATGAAGTACGTGAAGAGCCTATTTCTCGTGAGTCTTTATACCTCGCTGATGAATTCTTTATGTGCGGAACAGCAACTGAAGTTGTACCGGTAAAATCAGTTGATGGTATGCCTGTTGGCAATGGCTCAAGAGGGCCGATAACCAAAGCAATTCAAGAAGCCTTTTTCGGTATTTTTGATGGCTCTACCGAAATCCCTGATGGTTGGTTAGATCCCGTAAAATAGTTAACCTTTTGGCACTATAGCAACGCTGGAAGCACTCACTGACTTAAATCAGCTTTGTGCTTCCGTCATGCGCTAATGCCAAAATTAAAATGTATTAGATTTAAAACACAAACAAAATACTATTTTCAAAACACCTTTGATTAAGATGTTTTCAAAATAAAATTTATCTCTGCAATTTCAAATGGAACTCAATATCATGCCAAAATTAAGATCTGCAACTTCCACTCAAGGCCGTAATATGGCTGGCGCTCGTGCCCTTTGGCGTGCAACAGGTATGACAGATGGCGACTTTGGCAAGCCCATTATTGCCGTTGTGAATTCTTTCACTCAATTTGTACCTGGCCATGTGCATTTAAAAGATATGGGCCAGCTTGTTGCTGGTGCCATTGAAGAAGCTGGTGGTGTAGCCAAAGAATTCAATACCATTGCCGTCGATGACGGTATTGCTATGGGGCACAGCGGTATGCTTTACAGCTTGCCATCGCGTGATTTAATTGCCGATTCAGTAGAGTATATGGTGAATGCGCACTGTGCTGATGCCATGGTTTGTATTTCTAATTGCGACAAGATTACTCCGGGTATGTTAATGGCTGCGATGCGCTTAAACATTCCAGTAATTTTTGTTTCGGGCGGCCCAATGGAAGCTGGTAAAACTAAGCTTTCAGATCAAATCATCAAACTCGATTTAGTTGATGCCATGATCCAAGGTGCTGATCCAACGGTTTCTGATGAGCAAAGCGATAAAGTAGAACGTTCAGCGTGTCCAACCTGTGGTTCATGTTCTGGTATGTTTACCGCAAATTCAATGAACTGCTTGGCTGAAGCATTAGGGCTAGCGTTACCAGGTAACGGCTCTATGTTAGCAACCCACGCAGATCGTGAACAATTATTTTTGAAAGCGGGTAAGCAGATTGTTGAATTAACAAAACGTTATTATCAAGACAATGACGAGTCAGCATTACCACGTAATATCGCCAGTAAAGAAGCGCTACACAATGCCATGTGTCTAGATATTGCCATGGGCGGCTCAACCAATACTATTTTACACTTACTAGCAACAGCACAAGAAGCTGAAATTGATTACACCATGGAAGACATGGACAAATTATCACGCATTGTGCCACAGCTTTGTAAAGTTGCTCCGTCAACGCCTGAATACCATATGGAAGACGTACATCGCGCTGGTGGTGTTATCGCTATTTTAGGTGAATTAGCACGCGCTGGTTTATTGAAAACAGATGTACCAAATGTTTTAGGTACGACCTTAGCTGATGTTATCGACAAATACGATATCAAAGTAACTGAAGACGAAGAGGTTAAAAAATTCTACCGTGCTGGCCCTGCTGGTATTCGTACCACTAAAGCCTTTAGCCAAGACTGTCGTTGGGGCACATTAGATGATGATCGTACAAGCGGTTGTATTCGTAGCATCGAGAACGCTTTTTCAACCGAAGGCGGTTTGGCAGTACTTTCTGGGAATATTGCCGTTGATGGCTGCGTAGTAAAAACTGCCGGCGTTGCTGACGAAAACTTAGTATTTACTGGACCTGCACACGTTTTTGAAAGCCAAGACGATGCTGTTGCTGGCATTTTAGAGGGCAAAGTTGTTGCTGGCGAAGTTGTTGTTATACGTTATGAAGGCCCTAAAGGTGGTCCCGGCATGCAAGAAATGCTTTATCCAACGACTTACTTAAAATCAATGGGCTTAGGTAAAGCCTGTGCTTTATTAACTGATGGCCGCTTCTCAGGTGGCACTTCAGGTTTATCCATTGGACACGTTTCACCAGAAGCAGCAAGTGGTGGGGTTATTGCTTTGGTTGAGCAAGGCGATATTATCCATATTGATATTCCTAATCGTACGATTGAACTGCAAGTGGCAGAAGATGTACTTGCAGCCCGCAAAACGGCAATGGATGCTAAAGGCAAGCAAGGCTGGCAACCAAAAGATCGCGTACGCCCAATCAGTTATGCATTGAAAAATTATGCCATGCTAGCAACTAGTGCCGATAAAGGCGCGGTGCGTAATCGTGATCTATTGGATGGAAATGGCTAGGCCAAGCGCTGAGCTATCAAGGTAAAATAATGACCGAAACACAAAGCCAAGAGCTACTAACACAACAAGCAGAGCAATTGAGCTACCTTAGACGTATCCTGCTTGCACCTATATACGATACTGTTGTTGAAACAGATCTTACTCATTTAACTAAGTTATCATCGCGTTTAAATAATCAAATTTATTTAAAACGCGAAGATCAACAGCCGGTGCATTCTTTCAAGTTGCGCGGTGCCTGCAACAAGCTTGCAAACCTAAGTGAAGCCGAGTGCATTCATGGTGTTATTGCCGCATCGGCTGGAAATCATGCGCAAGGCTTAGCCTTAGCTGCAAATAAGTTAGGCATAAAAGCGACTATCGTTATGCCAAAAACCACCCCTGATATCAAGGTTGATAATGTTAAACGTTTCGGTGGCGAAGTACGTTTGGTGGGTAACAGTTTTAATGAAGCACAAGCAGCTTCGGTTGAGTATGCTCAAGCTGAAAATAAGACCTTAATTCATCCTTTTGATGATGAAGATGTCATTGTCGGTCAAGGCACGGTAGCAAAAGAATTATTACAGCAACAACCTAATGCTGACGTAATTTTTGTGCCCGTTGGTGGTGGTGGCTTATTGGCAGGAATGGCTGTTTACTTAAAACAACTGAGCCCAAAGACAAAAGTGATTGGCGTTGAAGCTGAAGATTCTGCCTGTTTAAAAGCAGCACTAGCAGCGGGTAAGCCTGTTGATTTACCACAAGTAGGTCTATTCGCCGATGGCGTGGCGGTTAAACGCATTGGTGAGCATACTTTTGGCTTAATTGAGCGTTATTGTGATGAAGTGATCACTGTAACCACCGATGAAATATGCGCCTCAATTAAAGATATCTTCGAGCAAACGCGCGTTATTGCCGAGCCTGCTGGGGCACTATCCTTAGCAGGATTACAAAAATATTGCGCGACTAGTAATAAAGCTGAGCAATCGCTTGTAGCGATATTATCTGGCGCTAATATGAACTTTCACAGTCTACGCTATGTGTCTGAGCGCTGTGAATTAGGCGAGAAGAGAGAAGCGGTTTTAGCCGTCACTATTCCTGAAGAAAAAGGCAGCTTTAAACGTTTTTGCCAAGCCATAGGTAACAGAGCAATTACTGAGTTTAACTATCGCTATGTCGGTGAGCCCAGCGCCAATGTTTTTGTTGGTGTTCGCTTAGGCGGTAGTATTGAAGAGCGCAATCAGCTACTGAGTGAATTGTCGAATGCTAATTACCAAGTTAATGATTTTACCGATAATGAGTTAGCTAAATTGCATGTTCGCTATATGATCGGTGGAAAACACAATAGTGAAAACAAAAATGAACGCTTGTTTAGCTTTGAATTTCCAGAGCACCCAGGTGCCTTAGAAAAATTTCTTGCCGCTATGGGCGAGATATTCAATATCACCTTATTTCACTATCGGAACCACGGAGCTGCATTCGGGCAAGTGCTCGCTGGTTTTGAAGTAAGTTCAGCTAAGGAAAGTGAGTTTTTTCAGCACTTAAACGCCTTAGGCTATCAATTTGAAGAAGCAACAGACAACCTTGCTTATCAAACCTTTCTTAACTAACAATTTGCCGTTTAAAAGCTAAAAAAATAAAACCCTTGCTCTATCATATCAAGGGTTTTTCTTTATCGCATACCATAAAAAATTCATCTGCCTCTACTCTGGCACCTGTTGATATTAAAAATTTATAAAGCAATAATATATTCTTGTGCCATAGTAATTATATAGAAAAATATTGCTCGCCAAACGCTTAAGGAATAAGTATGCAAAGTAATATACGCTCCGTTATTGAGGCCGTCTCAAATACCTATGGTGATGATTTTTTCAATGCTATTACCTTAGCTTTACATCAAATCATCCAAGCCGACTACACATTTATTGCCGTCTTCGATGAGAAAACGTTTACTTCAAAAACAATTGCCTTGGCAGCTAAAGGGCAGATTGTTGAGAATATTGAATACTCTCTCGCCGATACTCCTTGCGCTAATGTTTATGAAAACTCTATTTGTTATTATCCCAGTAAGGTTTGTCGTGCTTTTCCTAAAGACAAACTATTAATTGATATGGAGATTGATGCCTATCTAGGCACCCCTTTGCATAATTCCAAGCAAAAAGTGATGGGCTTAATCGTCGCCTTGTATGAACAACCATTAGCCGATGACAGTGAAGTTCTCACACTATTCCAAGTGTTCTCCGGCCGTATTGCTGCGGAATTAGAGCGACGAGACTACGAAGAATCATTAGAAGAAAAAGTGCTTTCTCGCACATTAGAGTTATCAGCAACCGTTGACCAATTACAGCGGGCCCAACAGCAGTTAGTTGAATCTGAAAAAATGGCTGCGCTAGGTAGTTTAGTTGCTGGTATTGCGCATGAAGTGAATACACCGCTGGGGATCGCAATCACAACCCAGAGCATTATTTCTGATGAACATAAACAACTAAATAACAAAATAGCGGCTGAGAAACTCAGCATGAAAGATATGGAGCATTATTGCCAAGCGGTGAGTAGTTCCCTATCAATACAGGGAGAGAACTTAATACGCGCTAAAAACTTAATAGAAAATTTCAAAAAGACGGCGGTTGATCAACACCAATTAGAAATTGAAACCATTAACATTAAAGAGTATTACAATAAGGTAGTTTCAACGTTAAATTCAATATTGAAAACGAAAAAAGCCAAATTAACCATCACAGGAGATAATGACATCAGCTTAGCAACCTACCCTGGTGTTCACGCGCAAATACTGACCAACTTAATCACCAACAGCGTTCGTCATGGTTTTAATAATATTGAAGATAATCAAATTGTTATTAGCATTTCGCAGCAAGAAGATGGTGTTGAAGTGCAGTATAAAGATAATGGCGTAGGCTTGACTGCAGAAGCCAAAAAACATGTATTTGAGCCATTTTACACAACGGCTCGTGAAAAAGGGGGAATTGGCTTAGGTATGTCAATTGTTTACAATTTAATTACTCAAAAACTCAATGGCAAAATTTTTCTTGATAAAAACAGTCACGGCGCTTGTTTCATTTATCAATTTAAAGCAAATAAATAAGAGTATTCCCTTTTAGGGCATATCTCAGCAGGTAACCGCGTTTATTCTTCAGCCCTTTCATTTACCAATAGCAACAGTCATTACTAAAACACCATATATAGTGCTTTAATAAAAACATAACACCATATATAGTCACACTTTAATAAAAAGTTGATCTCGATCAACTATCAAGAACAATAAAATACTATATATTGTGTTTAACATAATAATAAACACCATATATAGGTCATCAAATGGAATTCAACTGCTTACCGCCAACCATTGTTTTTCAAGAAGTACCAGATGAAATCAGCCTATGTTTTAGCATTACAGGTTGCAAAATTGGCTGTAAAGGCTGTCATAGCACTGAGCTTTGGAACGAAAACTATGGTAGCTCATTAACCAATAAAGCTTTTATCGCTTGGTTGAAAAAGTATCAAAGTTTAATCAGCTGTGTGATTTTTTTTGGTGGTGAATGGCAACCTAATGCATTAATTGAAAAACTACTTATTGCCAAAAACTTTGGTTTGAAGACTTGTCTTTATTCTGGAGAAAAACACATAGATATTAACATTTCTCAGCAGCTAAATTTTTTAAAAACAGGGGCTTGGAAGGAGCACCTTGGCGGCTTAGAAAGCCCGATCACTAATCAAGTTTTTCGCGATTTAACCACAGGTGAAAAGCTGAACCATTTATTTATCAAAAATCATCATAATAACCATTCAGAAGGAGCCAACAATGTTGCGGCTTAATAATGAACAAATTAATAATAAAAAAGACTTTATCCAACATTATTTTTTAGCAAAAAATGCCGCTGATGGCTCAAAAATGGATGCCAATGCCAATGTTAGCCATAAGAACATTGCCACTTTAGAGGCTGAGCTGCTAAAAGATTGTTTTGTGCAAATTAATCGCGCACTAGTACAAGATAAAATTCGTGAAACATTTGATGATGCACTTGCAAATGAATATTTAAGACAAATAGAAGATCATGAAATTTATGTGCACGACGAAACCAGCTTAAAACCCTATTGCACCTCTATCAGTATGTACCCTTTTTTGCTGGATGGTTTAACAAAATTAGGAGGAGAGTCTAAGGCTCCTAAACACCTAGAGTCTTTCTGTGGCTCTTTTGTTAATTTAATTTTTGCTATTTCAGCGCAATTTGCTGGTGCTGTAGCAACGGTTGAATTTTTAACTTATTTTGATTATTTTGCGCGTCTTGAATACGGTAATGACTATTTAACCACGCATAAGAAGGCCATTGAAAATCACCTGCAACATGTGGTTTATGCGATTAATCAACCTGCTGCCGCTAGAGGATACCAAAGCGTTTTTTGGAATATTTCACTCTTTGATCAGCATTATTTTGCTTCTATGTTTGGTGAGTTTGTCTTTCCTGACTTTTCTAAACCAAATTGGCAAACCGTTGACAGCCTTCAGCATTTTTTCCTTAGCTGGCTAAATAAAGAGCGTGAAAAGTCGGTATTAACGTTTCCTGTTGTTACCGCTGCCATGCTTACCGAGAATGGCCAATGTAAAGATCAAGACTTTGCCCTCAAACTCGCGACACAAAAAGCACAAGGTAATTCATTCTTTATTTACCTTTCAGACAGCGCTGACTCTCTCGCTTCATGTTGTCGCCTTCGTAATGAGATCTCTGACAATACCTTCTCATACACGCTAGGTGCTGGCGGAGTTGCTACCGGCTCAATCAATGTCATCACCTTAAATATGAATCGCTTGGTGCAAGATGGTCGTGATTTGAAAACGGAAATCGAAAAAATTCAAAAATACCAAGTTGCTTATAGAAAATTGATGGAAGAGTATAAAGCGCAAGGGGCATTATCCGTTTACGATGCCGGCTTTATTTCACTCGATAAACAGTTTTTAACTATTGGTATTAACGGCATGGCGGAAGCGGCAGAATTTGCCAATATTAGTGTTGGTAACAACCAAGATTACAAAGACTTTGTTAGCAGCAAGCTGCAAGTGATTTATCAAGCAAATCAAGCGGCTAAAAAAGAGTTTGGCTATATGTTTAATACGGAATTTGTGCCTGCTGAAAACTTAGGAGTTAAAAATGCTAAGTGGGATCGCAAAGACGGCTATCAAGTGAAACGTGATTGCTATAATTCATACTTTTATTTGGTTGAAGATGACGATACCAATCATTTAGATAAATTTGTTTTACATGGACAAGAGATCACCCAGTATTTAGATGGTGGCTCAGCGCTGCATTTAAACCTTGATGAAGCATTATCAGCACAAGCCTATGTAAAACTTTTCAATGTTGCTGCTGCCACGGGTTGTAACTATTTTTGCATCAATGTAAAAATCACCATTTGTAATAGTTGTGAAACTATCGATAAACGTACACTGACGCATTGCCCAAGCTGCGGAAGCCCAGATATCGATCATGGTACGCGTGTAATTGGCTATTTAAAACGTGTTACTGCGTTTAGCAAAGACAGACAAAAAGAGCATGCGTTACGTCATTATCATAAGCAAAGCAACAATGCCGCTTAAAACGATAAGCCTTAACAGCGAAAAGTTTCACTGTTAAGGTCGCATAACTTAACCACTTATTAGGCAGGCAAAAGCTAAGCTTTGCTTATCCCGAGCTGAGGTTAACTTACTTAACCATTAGTATGGTTACCTTGTTAGCCATACTCTCATCATCTAACCGACCATAGCGCATAATAAAATCTTCTTTATCATCATGATTAATATCATAATGTTCAAAAAGAGTGCCATTTTTTGGTAGCGAGAATTTATGTTTGCTGGCTTTTCGATTGAACAATCTTTCCGTTTTTTGCCCTAAGAAAATGTCTAACCTGTCTTCATCTGCCGATAAAATTAAATCTTGTAAACTATCACCATTAACATCGGTTAACAGTACAATAGGCTGACCACTTTGCCCTGATGTCAAACTAAAGCTTAATTCTACCTCTTTACTGATCCGCGCATCAGCTTCATAAGCATTTTCCTGTAGAGCAAATAGCAATACATTTTGATCAATGCCTCCTGACAGCAAGGCACCAATAATATTACTCACCGTCAGTTCAAATGATGACAGCAACACCTCAAACTTTTTATCGTTATTAACATCAACAATATTCAACCCTGTTAATGTCCCTTCAGCCTGAATGACAGTATTGGCTACTTTAGGAAACTCAAGTTGTCCTGTCTCGTTAATAAAGCCTAGATAAAACTCATAATCATTTGCTCTGTCTAGCACCCCAGAGCTTTGGGTAAAACGGACAATAACATCAACTAACTCATCACCATTTATATCTTTTATTTGCTCAACAACGCGATGAGTTAAATTACTTTGATCTGGGCTTTCTCCATCAGATTCTCTAAGTTGCCACCAATTTAGGCCATAAATGTTTTCTGCTAAAGATAATGTTTGTTGTGATGACGAAAATTTTCCATTCGAAATTTGAGCAAAATAATTAATATGACCTTGAGAAATCCACGCAATATCTTGCAGACCATCAACATTAAAATCGGCAAGAAATAAATCAGTCGGCTTAAAATTAACACTTCCTCGGATCAGCTCAGCTTGAGTGCTTATAGCTAAGGATTGATAATGATATTCTTGAGTATTGGCAATAGACAGCCATAAATTAGTCTGCTCAAAATCAGGTAGAATAATGTCATCTAAACCATCTTTATTAACATCTTGAATAAAATCTTTTTTAGCAATAAAGCTTGCTGTATTGAGTAAATATATAGAATTAACCGCTTGTTTTTGCTGAAGGAACAGGCCAATTTCTTTACCGTTTTCTTCATTCAAATCGCCATTATAACTAAGCGTTACCACTTCATTTTTTGCTAAAAAGTATAAGCCCTGCTCATTCTCACTAACATCATAGGCAAAGTATTTATCCGCTACTTGCAGTTTATCTAGCAACATAAAGCTATTGGTTTTTTCATGAAAAACATACACCGCCAACCACGTTTTGTTTTGCTCATCTTCACCAATAACCACGAGTTCGTCCGCGGGAAATTGCTCACTAACCGCAATATCTAAGGCAAGTACAGGTAAACTGACTTTAAACGGCGCAGTAATTTGATATGATTCAAACGCCAACTTAGTACCAACAAGTTTATTCGAATTAGCCAAAGTGGGGGGTGTTACAGTAAAGCCTAAACAAAAAACCAAGCCTAATAATAATCGATAGTGCATATTCGTCCTTTTTAAAAATTTGTATTAATCTAACCCGTCTAGGGCCTGTTGATCTTTCGCGGTTAAATTTTGTTCGAGATAAAAACGTTTTAATCGCGGCGAGTAGTGTGTAGCCTAGTCATTCTAAGCAAATACTACTCAACA
>JAPHTO010000067.1 GCA_026196955.1 Colwellia sp.
TCGGTATGCAAACACCAGAGCAAGTGCATCAAAAAAGCCAACCGCTTGCGCGATTGGCTTCAACTTAAAAAACTGTCAACGTATTCTAGGACGAGACAACTAATAGAAAGATTCTATATTAGAAAAGTTCCATTTTAGAAAGATAGTCCGAATGATACATATACATGACGACCTGTCGTATTGTATGTACGAGGATCTGTATTGTCATTGAATCCTGTAGCAGCATATGGAGGCTCTTCATCAAACACGTTGTTAAGACCAACTGTAGCTGACATGTTATCCATGAAATAAGTAAACCTTACGTCATGAATAATTTGCTCATCAATTTCTCTATCAACATCGTATGAATCAAGTACACCATCTACGTGAACAGCTGTAGTAGTAAAGCTTGAATGTACTAGCGATACATCTTCAGGATCAACATTTGCGAAAGTTTCGTCAACAGCCCCAATATAACGAATTGCCCATGTAGCAGACCAATCATCAGTACTTAAACGAGCGTCAATGTTAGTTTTCCATTCAGGGAAGTTACCGTCACCACTGTTACGCTCAAATCGACCATTGTTAACAACAACTGACCCATCAGCCTGAGTAATTTCATACTTATCGTAATAAGTTGTGTCCATATTCAAGGTTAATGTACCGATTTCTAAATCTGTAGTATAACGAATATTGAAATCATAACCTGATGAATCTACACCACCAACGTTTGTGGTACGGTTATCTATATCACTTGAGTTACCGTATAGTGAACCAGAGTCCGGTCCGTAACGAGTAATTTGGTCACAGAAAGTACCTTCTTGAGCACATTTATCTAAGATAAGTTGCTCACCAACCGTTGTAATTGCATTAGTGATTTCAATATCCCAGTAATCTAGAGTTAAAGATAAACCATCAACAAAATCAGGGCTATAAACAACACCAGCTGTGAAAATATCAGCTTCTTCAGGTTGAGTATCAACATTACCACCTAAAGTTGAAGATAACTGGTCACCAATTGGAACAAAACCAGCAGCTGGAACACCATCAGCAATACAGAATGATGTTGGATTAGTTGAACAAGGATCTACAACTGACGGGCTGTTATCAGAAGTACCAGCAAATAAATCAGATGTTGATGGAGCGCGGAAAGCTGTTGAAGATGTACCACGAATTAACAAGCCATCAAATGGTACCCATTTAATACCAATTTTATGGTTAGTTGTATCACCAAATGTGTTGTAGTCAGAATAACGAACAGCAAGATCCATCTCTAATGATTGAGCTCCTGTTACACCATTCAACAATGGAAGATTTGCTTCAATAAATGCTTCATCAACTTCGTAACTACCTTCAGTTGACGTACGAGAAGAACCTGAAGTAATACCTAAAGCAATCAATGCATCAGGATAATCAGCACCTTTTTCTTCTCTATGTTCTAAACCAAATGCAACACCAACAGTACCTGCTGGCAACTCAAATGCATCGCCAAACACACTTGCAGAAAGGATTTGCTGTTCATTTGAACCAAAATCATGAGCTTCAAAGGTAATGTAATCCATCATTTCTTGAGAAACTTCAGTATCAGTACCTGGCACGCCAAAAGTATTTAATGAAACACAACCTGCGATAGGCTCATCAGCCGTACCACAAACTACATTGCCTTCATCATCCATAAATGATGGACCTACGGCTAAAGCAACTTTTTCAAAGTTCACACCACCAGCGCCTGCTGTAGCTGAATCGTTAGCACCAAAAATGTAGCTTAATTCATAACCCCAGCCGTTATCGAATTCACCATCAATACCAATCATAGTACGAACAGTCTCAATACGGAAACGTGAATCACGACCACCAGTTTCCACCATACGACGACGCCAGTCAGCAATGTCAACTGAGTTTCCATCACCATCTTTTGGACCAAATTGTTGGTTGTAGTAGTTATCAGCAGAGTAAGGTGCTGAGAAACCAAAGAAAGCTAAAGGAGCTAAAGGTAATGGCGCTAACTTAGTATCTGATGTACGACGGTTGAAACTTAATTCAGTGAAAACACGAACATAATCATTAATTTCATATGAACCAGAAGCAAAGATGCCGTAACGCTCTTGAGGCGTTAAGTGATAGTTAGCCGGTGCATAGTTGTATGTATCTTTGTCCCAATCCCAACAATCATAACCGTTAGGGTTAGAGAAATCTGAAGGATCTGATTGACCTGGGCCACTGCCTGCACCATGAGTTCTTGAGCCACACTCACCAGGAATACCATTATAACGACCCCATGGTGGAGCAGAAGAACCACCTTTGTCTAATTCAGCTGTTTCCCAGTTCATATCATCTTCAAACATAGACCAGTCACGATCACCAGACCATTGGGCACCCTGCTCAACATAATATGCGTTAATTACTGCATTACCTTTGTCGCCTGAAAAACCAATGGTAAAGTCAAAAGATTTAGTTTCGCCATCACTTTCTTCCGTACCGATATCATAGCCCGCATTAAGTTCGAAACCTTCAAAATCATCACGAGTAATAATATTTACAACACCACCAATGGCATCAGAACCATAGATAGCTGATGCGCCATCTTTTAGTACTTCTACGCGTTTTACGATTGCAGTTGGAATTGTACTTAAATCTACAGAACTATTAGCACCAGTACCTGAAGCAACCATACGACGGCCATTCAAAAGAACAAGTGTACGAGGTGAACCTAAACCACGAAGAGATACGCGAATAGCACCTGAACCACCGTTATTGATTGCTGTATTTGTTGCAGCACCTGCAACTGAAGGGATTTCTTGTAGGATATCACCCATGTTGGATATACCAGATGCAACAAGATCTTCACGTGTGATAACTTGAACAGGATTTGCGCCTTCCATATCAGCACGCTTGATACGTGAACCTGTTACTTCAATACGCTCTACGTCTTCTTCTACAGCTTCTTCAGCTGAGAATGCATTAGTTGCTACAGATGCTGTTGCAGCTGCACCAAACATCATTGCTAGGCGAATAGCCTTAGCAACTTTACTATTGTTATACATGTTTACTCCCTGGATCACATTTGTGATTGGTTGTTATTTATTTATTTTTGTTCCAAGACTATTTTGCCTTGTAAACTTTTTTGAACGGGCCAAGAGGCCTGATCTGTCCTCTACGATATTAAACGGGATCAGAGCGCAGCGTCAACACCATTTATAACCATTTAGTAAACTTTTTAACATTCAGACATATTAAGTAACATTTTACACTTATGACAATGGCATCAAAAACATCCGTAACAACATGATTAATAAAGAAATATCAAATAAACATTAAGAGTTGTGATTTTTTGACTGAGTCATAAAAACTTTTAACAATATATTCATATAATCTAACAATCTCAATAATGAAGAATGGCATTAATTTCTCAAAAAGATTGCAAAATCATATAGGTAGCCTACTTGTTCTAGATGTTTATAAAAGTTCAACACTGAAATCACTTAGCAAGAAGCACACAAATAAACATATAACATTCAATCACTTACAGCAAGATGCATTAATTTCGTAAAGATATAGTGACAAATACCTATTTTTAAATGTTACAAATTTGTAGCAATCACTTAAAAATGACAGATATTCCTCAAATAACCCAAGAAGTATTAGAAACCTTTTGTCGGATAAAGGATACTATCTAAATAGCAACCTTAACTTGTTCTCCATAATAATTTTATGAACCAAATTGATCGTTTATCAACATTACTAAAACAATTAGCTGTTAAAGCAAAGCAAATAGATAAAAAGAATGCAGCTGAAAAAGTGCATCGGTTAATTGAAAATAACAATTTATTTTCACCAGAGTTATTCGTGAGTCAAAGTGATCGTTTTAGTCCTTACATTGAAGAAGTTCAATGTAAGGTATCAAAACTAACTCACTTACTTAATTCTGGAAAAGTCGAATTCTCAACACTTTCACTACAAAAAATAGAGCAGCAAGTGTCAGCTATTTCCAATGCTTTACATGCTAATGCTGCCTTGCACCAAGCAGCAAAATTAAGCTTTGACGCCCACAGTAAGGTAAAAATAAAAAAATCAAAAGCACAAAACAAATATAAAGATATTGCAAAAAAATTAGTATTAACAAGTCAACAGCTCTATCAAAAGCTGAGTGAACATCATGATTTTGAGCGACGCTTGATGGATATGGTCGCTGAGCGAGAATCACAAAGAATAAAATGTAAAGCAAAGGATAGCGCCAAGATTTCTGCTGAAGTTCTAGCTTTACATCAAAGACTAGGCCGGTGTAGAAAAGCAATATCACAAATAGAGCGTGATATAGAGCTAGCTGAAAAACGCGGTTAAACTTTAAACCACTTACCCTGAGCCTGCCGAAGGAGGCTTATCGTACTTCGACTACTCGTACCTCGCGCTCAGTATGTGCGGCAGATTTCCCGTTAGTCCTGAGCCTGTCGAAGGAAGCTCATTAAAGGAAATATTACTTTTGAATTAGCATTTTAATTAAACTCAGGTTAACCTTTAAGCATACCTAACTACTTTAATAGCAACTAACGATGAAAATATCTGACGACATTCACAATTATTATGAAAAATTAGTTATGCACCATTTTTCGGTAGCAAAATTTAATGAAAAATATGACGAAGACTTTATTGCCGACTTAACTTGTGTGGTATTAAATCAACTGCCGACCCGTTATATTCGCCACGAAGTAGATATGGCTTTCTACCTACCAGCTTCGGAGCGATTTGATATGGAAACAAAAGTTAAAAATGCAATAACTAAAGCTATAGAGTTTATGAAAGTACATAAGGAAATGACTGAGTAATCGCTATTAAGTTAGTGTTAACATAAATAGTTGCACTACATAAAACGATTCCCACAGAAAAAGGCTAACAACCTAAACTGATTTCTGGATATTTATTTTTCTACCACACAATCAAAAATACTAAGAAAAATTTGAAATAACCAAATTAGCTTCTACTCTTAATAGTGTTAGCAATAACAACTGAGCAGGAGCTCTTTTAAAGGAAACTTCCGGACGAAGTTATGTGATAAGGCAATCACAATAGGATGACTAAAACAGGGATGTGTAATCAAGGATGGTTACCTCTGTTTTACTCCCATCCCTGAAAACTCCGTTATGCACTACTAATCATCAAAAGACTTCACTTACCTTCAACAAGATTCTTAAGATAGTCTTTAAACTCAGTACCTAACTCAGCGTGACGCAAACCATATTCCACATTAGCCTTCATATAACCCAGCTTAGAGCCACAATCATGCGATTTTCCTGTCATATGAAATGCTTCTACCGTTTCTAACTTCATTAAACTTGCAATAGCATCAGTGAGCTGAATTTCATTTCCAGCACCAGGAGGAGTGAATTCAAGTAAATCCCAAATAGCCGCAGAAAGTACATACCGACCAACAACCGCTAGGTTAGAAGGCGCTTCATCGACAGGTGGTTTTTCAACAACCGCCGTCATGATTTTAGACTCACCCACTGCCAACGCATGTCCTGCACAATCAGCTACTCCGTAATTACTCACCAATTCCATAGGCACCGGCTCAACCATTATTTGGCTATGCCCTGTATCATTATATCGATTAAGCATAGCAGCCAAGTTTTCTTTTTTTAAATCACAACTAGCATCATCTAAAATAACATCAGGCAAAACCACCACAAAAGGTGAATCACCTATAATTGGCCGAGCTTTAAGGACAGCATGCCCTAACCCCTTTGCCTCACCTTGGCGCACATGCATAATTGTGACACCCTTAGGGCAAATAGCTTGTATTTCATCTAGCAGCTGTCGCTTAACACGGTTTTCAAGTGTGGTTTCTAACTCAAAAGATTTATCAAAATGATTTTCAATCGCATTTTTAGAAGAGTGAGTTACTAATACTATTTCTTTAATGCCTGCAGCAACACATTCATTGACTATATACTGAATTAACGGCTTATCAACTATAGGTAGCATTTCTTTTGGAATAGCTTTAGTCGCTGGCAACATACGCGTGCCAAGACCTGCTACAGGAATTACGGCTTTAGTGATTTTAATATTCGGCATTTTACTTTCCATAGGTTATTAATCATTTCCAAAAAGATCACGGGTATAAACTTTATTCGCTACATCATTCAAATCATCAGCCATGCGATTAGAAACAATCACATCAGATATTTCTTTAAACTCAGCCAAATCTGTGATCACACGAGAGTGAAAGAATTCAGCATCACTAAGCTCTGGCTCATATACAACAACTTCAATACCTTTAGCCTTAATGCGCTTCATAATACCTTGAATACTTGATGCTCTAAAATTATCAGAACCGCTTTTCATAATTAAGCGATATACCCCAACAACCTCAGGGTTTCGTTTAACAATAGAGGCAGCTACATGATCTTTACGGGTTGTGTTAGCATCAACAATGGCACTAATTAACGAATTGGGTACATCTTTATAATTTGCACGTAACTGCTTGGTATCTTTAGGTAAACAATAACCACCGTAGCCAAACGAAGGGTTATTATAGTGAGCGCCAATACGAGGATCTAATCCTACACCTTCAATAATATGTTTAGTATCTAAACCATGAGTTTCAGCATAGGTGTCTAACTCATTAAAATAAGCAACACGCATAGCTAAGTAAGTATTAGAAAAAAGTTTAACCGCCTCAGCTTCTGTTGAGTCTGTAAATAAAATATCAATATTTTCTTTAACTGCGCCTTCTGCCAATAAATTAGCAAATACTTTCGCACGTTCTGATTGCTCACCAACAATTATCCGTGAAGGGTGCAAGTTATCATAAAGTGCCTTACCTTCTCGTAAAAACTCAGGAGAAAAGATAATATTTTCATAACTGAATTCTTTTTTTACACGTTCAGTATAGCCTACAGGTACAGTTGACTTTATGACCATTACTGCACTAGGGTTTATAGCTATAACATCTTTAATTACCGCTTCAACTGATGAAGTATTAAAATAATTTGTTTCAGGGTCGTAATCAGTTGGTGTAGCGATCACAACGTAATTTGCATTCTTATATGCTTCATATTTATCAAGTGTTGCTCTTAAGTTTAATGACTTATTTACCAAAAAATCTTCAATTTCAACATCAGCAACTGTTGATTTTTTACCGTTAATTAAATTAACACGTTCTTCATTAATATCTAAAGCAACAACTTCACTATGTTGCGCCAGTAATACAGCATTAGAAAGGCCTACGTAGCCAGTTCCTGCGATTGTGATTTTCATTTTAACTTCCTAGTAAAAAATTAAATATTGTAAAAACCTCTATACCAATTGACAAAAGCATGAACACCTTCATTTAGAACATTTTTCAGTTAATAATTAGTAGTATCAAAGAAGTCAACAGTAACGGCATATGTTTAATAAACATCAACGCGTTACATTTCACGTAAGCTTATCTTAGGTTTAAAAATAAATTCAACCTTAATACATTTAATAAAGCCATTCACTTTATGACCTTTTTTATTTTACACTTTAAGAGGTCTATCAAAAAAATGGGTGTGGAAATAAAATTTCTTCTCCATAGACGCTTTGGTTCTCCAATAAAACGAACCAGCCATTCTAAATGTAATTTCAACCAAATATCAGAAGGACGTTTAACTGTTCCTGCGTAAAAATCAAATACAGCACCAATTCCACTAAAAAACTTTACATCGGTGAATTCTTTTAATTTTACAATGAGTTTTTCTTGTTTAGGGGCTGTCAAACCAACAAACACAACATCGGCTTCAATATCATTTATCTTTTTAGAAAAATATTCAATATCATCACTATCAAAATCAACCTTAAACGGTGGTGAAAGTGTATATACTTCTACTTTTGGAAAGTCTACTTTAGCCCTTTGAACTATTTTATTCAAAACAATATCTGTAGACCCTAAAAAGAATACCTTCCCACCTGTTTTAGATAGCTGAGTCATTGTTTCAAAAAAAAGGTTGTAGCCCGCTATTTTCCCTATACCTGTATTGTTCAAAAATTTAGCCGCGAGAACCATTCCACTTCCATCTGGTATTAATACATCACTTGAAAGTAAGGCATTTTTAAATTCTCTATCGTTTTTTTGCTCTGCATAAGAATGTGGGTTAAGTGTATTAACTACAAGTTGCTTCTCATCAAGTAAAGATGAAGTAACAATTTTTTTGACCGAAAGTTTTGAGACTTCAAAGCCTAATATATTAGTCGTACAGTTCATTATTTAGGCTCTTCCATATTTATCTTCAAAACGAACAATATCATCTTCTCCTAAGTAAGAGCCAGATTGTACTTCGATTAATTCTAATGGCACTTTCCCAGGGTTTTCTAGCGCATGTATAACGCCAACGGGGATATAAGTTGATTGGTTTTCTGTTAATAAGATGTCTTTATCACCATTGGTAACTTTGGCTGTACCTGATACCACAATCCAATGCTCTGCTCTGTGGTGATGCATTTGCACTGATAGTTTAGCGCCAGGTTTCACTGTAATGCGCTTAACTTGAAATCGTTCGCCATTATCGATTGAATCGTATGCACCCCATGGACGATATACTTCACGGTGATGTTTAAATTCGCTACGCTCTTCTGCTTTTAATTGCTCAACGATTTTCTTCACCTTCTGTACTTCAGAAAGTTTAGATACTAAAATCGCATCTTTTGTATCAACAATTACTATATCTTCTAAGCCGACTGTTGCCACTAATTTATCCTGCGCATGCACAAATGAGTTTTTAGTATCAATAGATAACACATCACCTATGAGGGCGTTGCTGTTTTTGTCTTTTTTTGATACTTCCCATAATGCTGACCAACTCCCTACATCACTCCAGCCACAATCCATAGGGACTACCACTGCATCGGATGTTTTTTCCATTACTGCGTAATCAACAGAATCATCTGGGCAGGCTTCAAAAGCTGTTTTATCTACGCGAACAAAATCTAAATCTTTTTGTGGCGAAGCCATCGCTGCTTCACAGGCAGATAGAATATCAGGGCGATGAATGGTTAATTCAGCTAAGTAGCGGCTAGCTTTAAACAAAAACATGCCGCTGTTCCAGTAAAAATCGCCAGTATTAAGGTAAGACTCGGCAATTTCTTGGCTTGGTTTTTCCACAAATTCAGCTACAGAATAGCCTGAATTTTTCTGTGCCTCACCACGCTTAATGTAACCGTAACCTGTTTCAGGTGAGGTTGGCACTATACCAAAAGTTACTAATTTCCCAGCTTTAGCGTGTGCTTGAGCTTGTTCCACTGATTCTGTAAAAGTTTGTTCATTTTTAATCACATGATCGGCAGCTAATACAAGTAACAATGGATCTTGCCCGTTTTTTATTGCTTGTAATGCAGCTAATGTAATTGCAGGCGCAGTATTTCGGCCAACAGGCTCTAAAATAATACCGCTGTTTGGAATATTGTTTATACGAAACTGTTCAGCTACAGAAAAGCGGTGTTCTTCATTACAAATTACAATAGCAGGAGCGTGCTCAATTCCTGCCAAACGTTCTGCTGTAGCTTGCAACATAGATGAATCACCATGCAAATTGAGAAACTGCTTTGGGAACATTTGACGTGAAAAGGGCCATAAGCGTGAGCCAGACCCACCAGCCATTATTACTGGTATAATCATAAATTTTATCTCTATTCATTAAAACTAAAATTGGGGGATAGCTTATTATCTGCATGTTTACCAGTTTGGAAATACCACTTAGTGTGATCATGAACATCGTTATCACTTAGTAGTTCTTTTTTGCTAAACCAATTATATGAACTATGTTGTTCATTAGGTATTGATATCAGATCACTTTGTAAAACTAACTCATAAGCTAAAACAACATAATGGGTGCTAAATGAGCTACCAAAAAAATTATCTTTATAAAAATGCTGATAAAGCCCAAGAAATGAAACTTTCACCTGTTCAAGTGAAAGCCCAAGCTCTTCTTTAAGCAAACGCTTAAATGCAGACTCTAGCGGCTCACCTTTTAAAACTCGACCTCCTGGAACGAACCAATACCCTTGTGCAGGCCTATTAATTCGTTTCCCTAAAAGGATCTTCCCTTGAATATCTCGTACTATCAGATCTATAGAAATCAGCGGTGTCGATGCCACCACTGATTTAAATACATGTTCAGGTAAATTCATAATTATTTACTTAGCAACGATAATCATCTTGATTATCTAAAAACCATTGATAAGCATGTTTTAAACCGTCTTCTAAAGTAATAGAAGCTGACCAACCTAATGACTTCAAACGTTCCACATTCATCAACTTGCGTGGAGCACCATCAGGTTTAGTTGAATCAAAGGATATGGTTCCTTCAAAGCCAGTTACCTTCGCAACTGTCTCAACAAGTTCTCGAATTGTACAGTCAACACCTGTACCAACATTAATATGACTCAACATAGGTTCAGTATTAGATTCATATAGTTCTTTATTAAAGTTCATTACATATATAGAAGCAGCGGCCATATCATCTACATGCAAAAATTCACGCATCGGCTTGCCGCTACCCCAAGCAACCACTTCAACATCGCCATTAAGTTTTGCTTCATGGAAGCGCCTTAATAATGCAGGTATAACATGGCTATTTTCAGGATGAAAATTATCCTGTGGTCCATATAAGTTAGTAGGCATTACACTACGGTAATCTCTAGCGTACTGACGGTTATATGATTCGCACATTTTAATGCCCGCTATTTTAGCTATCGCGTAGGGTTCATTGGTTGACTCTAAAGTTCCTGTTAATAAGGCATATTCAGTCATTGGTTGCTCTGCTAATTTAGGATAAATACAAGATGAACCTAAAAACAATAAATGCTGAACATCAGCTAAATGCGCACTATGAATAATATTATTTTGAATCATTAAGTTTTCATAAATAAATTCTGCAGGATAAGTGTTATTGGCAACAATACCACCTACTTTAGCGGCAGCAAGATAAACAGCATCAGGCTTTTCTGTGGCAAAAAAATCAGCCACAGCTTGTTGGTTAACTAAATCTAACTCACTACGTGTTCGTGTAATAATGTTATTATAGCCTTTCGCCTTTAATTGACGAATAATCGCTGAGCCAACCATTCCCCTGTGGCCTGCAACAAATATTTTTGAATCTAACGCTAACATCTATTTAACCTTGATTTTCTATAGTAATTGCAACGTTATGACCATGTGCTTTAAGTAGAGCGTGTTGCTTCGCTTTGTTCAAATCATTCTGTACCATTTCAGAACACATTTCTTCAACGGTGATTTGTGGTACCCAACCTAATTTCTCTTTTGCTTTAGAAGGATCGCCAAGTAAGGTTTCTACTTCAGCTGGTCGGAAGTAACGAGGATCGACCCGAACGATCACATCACCTATTTTCAGAGCAGGGGCATTATCACCAACAATAGCCGTCACTGTAGCAATTTCATTTACCCCTTCACCACTAAATTCAAGTTCAACACCTGCTTCTCTTGCGGATAAAGTAACAAATTCACGAACAGAAATTTGTTTACCTGTTGCAATTACAAAATCGTCAGGGTGTTCTTGTTGCAGCATCATCCATTGCATACGCACGTAGTCTTTAGCATGACCCCAATCGCGCAAAGCATCCATATTACCAAGGTATAAACATGGCTCTAGCCCTTGTGATATGTTGGCAATAGCACGGGTTATCTTACGTGTCACAAAGGTTTCACCGCGACGAGGTGACTCATGATTAAATAAGATACCGTTACAAGCATACATGCCATATGATTCACGATAGTTCACGACAATCCAGTAGGCATACATTTTTGCTACAGCATAAGGAGAACGTGGGTGAAATGGTGTAGTTTCTTTTTGTGGGATCTCTTGTACTTCACCATATAGCTCAGATGTTGATGCCTGATAAAACTTAGTCTTTTTTTCTAAGCCTAAAAAACGAATCGCTTCTAATAAGCGAAGCGTACCCATTGCATCAACATCAGCGGTATATTCAGGGCATTCAAAAGAAACAGCAACGTGAGACTGAGCACCAAGATTGTATACTTCATCAGGTTGTACATCTTTGATTATACGAGTTAGGTTAGATGAATCAGTAAGATCACCATAATGTAAAAAAAAGCGAGGGTTATCTTCATGGCTATCTTGGTAAATATGGTCAACACGATCGGTATTTAACGATGATGCTCTGCGTTTTATGCCATGGACTTCATAACCTTTTTCTAGTAACAACTCCGCAAGATAGGAGCCATCTTGACCTGTTACGCCCGTAATTAAGGCAACTTTAATACCCATTTAATTCAACCCTCCATAGGTTTTTGAAATCATTTCTAAATAGCCTTTTTCTGTAAACATATTGTTAAAGGCAACATTATTATTTTGTCGAGTTTCCGTAGCAATAGTCTCCACAATCAAACAAATATCGATGAATTTATCTGCAACATACAAAGTTTTAAATTTATCAAAATAACTTGAAATACCAACTTTATTTGTCACAATAACATTCAAGCCTGCGGCCAACCCTTCTAGAGCAGCTAAGCTAAATGTTTCATAGTTTTTACTTGGTATAATCAAAATATCAAGCTTAGAATATTCTATGAATAGATCTGATTGTGATAGTTCACCTACTATATTTAAGTTTTTTGGTAACAAGTGTAAATCGGCACCACTAGCTCCATATGCATAAAAATCAAACTTATTCAATTTTTGAGCTATAGATATAAATAAGTCAAACCCCTTATCTTGACTTAACCTACCAACAAAACCTATATTAACCTTCCCGTTTTTTTGGTACTTATAACGTTGTATTTCATTGATTTTACTTGCTGTCAGAAAATTAGGTATGACTACAGATTTATTAGTAAATTTTCTATTATAACTCTTATAAATATCACTCTGCATTTCACTGACAAATATAAACTTATCTACAATTTTTTCTAACTTAAATAACCTTTCAGATAAAAACCTTAAATAATACCCAATAGATTTAAATATATTTCCTTGTACATTATCAAGAACGGTCACATAAGCACCTTTTCTTAAGGATTGAAGGTATAACTTTCCATTATGTGTAAGAGTTGAACTTGGACAGATATGCTTAAAATTATGTAAAGTCAATACAACCTTAGCATTTAACAATTTAGCTGCAATTAAAGAGGAAATAGACAGCCAAGGGTATATATTATGAAAGTGAACTATATCTATTTTATTAGTTTTAACTAACTTGTAAACTTTATAAAACTCACTGAATGAAAAAACTCCTGAAACTAAGGCTCTTACCATCGCAAATTTCCCTTTGGGAGTACAAGAAGAAGTTTTTACATATGTGCTAACTTTATAGTCGCTTTTTTGTAAAACTTCTACTTGCGAGTAAAAGGCAGCTTCTTCACCACTGAACTTACCGTACTCATTATGAATTAATAATAAATTAGTAGTCATATCAAACCCAATTTAAATAATAGTTTATAATAATTGCTATGATATTTATTCACTTGCCTTATTATATCATTGTCCAAAGAAGCAATAGGGCAATAAGACAAGCTACCGATAGATTCAATATTTGTCAGTTGATATGGGAATGGATTAACCCCTTTGCAATGAGTAGCATCTTCACCAAAACCAACATTACTTAATAATGACTTAGTTGGATAACTGGTCACCCAGTTATGTTTAAAGTGTGTATAAGACCATAAAATTGCCCAACTGTTTATCTTACCTTTCAGTTGATTCATCATCATTCTATGAAGGTCTTCGCCCCCTTTGTTAAAGGATTTTTTTTGAGCTTTTAATTCTTTAATTCCTGCTTCGTCAATAGACCAGACTGCTTGATTCCACCTATCCTTCCATGTAGCCCATCCCCATGAACAAGGACGTGGATGAAAATAATTAAAGTATTTGTTCTGAGACACTTTCGTACTAAACCCTGATATAGAACCAACATTTTTATTTTCTTTATAAAATGATAATTGTGAATTCATATATTCAATAAAACATTTCTCAACAATTAAATCGTCTTCAAGCACAATTATTGATTCGTTTTTTTCAAGTACAGTTGAAATGCCTGATTTTAAAGAGCTAGCTAACCCTTTATTTATTTTTCTTGCTTTAACCTCCATACATCTAAAGCTATATCTATATTTCTCTGCTAAGGTAAGGCAAGAGGTTACAGCTTTACTATCTTTACTATTTCTTGGCCCATCAATAAATAAATAGACCTGTGAGTCTTCTGCAAAAGTACATAAAGACAATCGTTGTAAAGTTTGCTCTAATAAATCAGGTCTATTAAAAGCAAAAATAGCAATTGGCGCTAACTCAGTCATTTGAATCTCAATTATTGTTTATAAAGAAAGTGATTTTTTACAACCAAACATCAACCACCCTCTCTATTATATGAAAAAAAGGCAAGGTAATAAGCGAGCCACCATCCAAACCATAATCCCATGGTGAGAAACTCGTACGTAAAATAAAAACTGAGACACTCAGTATTAATAAACAGAAAGAAATCAAGTTAAAACTCTTATATGAAAATAACTTCATAATTATATATAAAATAAAATAACCACGTATGAAGTCATTGATAAAATAATAACGAAGGAATAATAAATTAACATTATGAAGTGAAATCAAAGCCCCTAACTGCAACAGGCTAAAAGCCAGAATAATATCAAGCCTATCTTTACGCGCTTCGTTGTATTTTATAAAAAATGCAACTGTAAATAATATGATATCTAAAGCCACTAAGGCAAGAGGAATTGAGCCGTCATCCTTTATAAAACCAATTTCCATAAAAGGTTTTATATAATCCACTTTAGTACTAATAAAAATAGCAATTATTATTGTCGCAATTAGAGTAGTTAATATATTTCTGCCTTTAAGCACCCATAACATAATAGGTAAGGAAACCACAAAAGGAGCCATTGAATTATGTATAAAAACAGAGCTTAAGATCAGAGCCCAACCTGATTTGTTTTCTTTAGATTGTAATAAAGCTAAACCATAAAATAAGACTGCGCAAGCTAAATATTGCCTAATTAAATGCCCTACAAGTGTAAAGGTTACAGAAAAAAAAAGTACTGAAAGTATAATTAAAAAAATATTTTTTCTATTATCTATTAAAGAGAAAAGTATTAACAAAGCTCTTATAAATAAAAAATATATACTAAAAGTTGATAAAAATAGAAACAGCAAACCTGACTTATCAACTTGAGCAATAAAAAATATATAATAATTGAATAAAAACTCTGAGGGTCTTAAAGATAAAAAGTGAAAACTTAAAACAGAAAAAAAATCTAAACCAGAAATTAGGTGTATACCCTCAATATATGCTGATAAATCAGAGGTAGGCATCTTCTGTATACTTAGAATAGCCAATAAAGCTGGGAATAATAAATTAAATAATAACTTTTTTACACCATATGTCATATTACTGAATGAAACCAAAATCAAAACCAATAAAATAGCTAAAGGTGCTGCAAGGAAAGTTATAGCAAATAGGGCAATCAAAAATAGAGCAAAGTTAATGCTTAAATATGATTTATTCCCTCTCGTGCTTCCGTTGCTAATTATTTCATTAAAAATCAATTTATTACCTTTTATCACTTCAGATATATTCTATGCTATTCTCAATATATGGCAGGTTAGATCAATTCAAATATTTTATTAACTTACTAAACGAACATTGAATTCTATTTTTAAGGGAGGTATTAATTTCTAGTATTTTTTCTTTCTGATCAGCGTTATCCATAACAGCCAGTGCTTTATCAATTATTTCCTGTGAAAAGTCACTTTCAAATTTCACAATATTGACTTCTAAATTATACAGTGACATAAATTCTTTGTATTTGTGACTCCAACCAATTGCAAATGATGGCGTACCTGAACTCATTGAACCAACTAAAACATGATACCTAGAAGTAATTGAGAACTTTGCCCCTTTTAATATAGATTTTAATTCACTCGGTTTTCTGTCTTCCGATACAAAATAACATTCTATACTCTTGGCTAATATTTTCTCATGCAGCTTTTTACAGATACCAAAGTCACTTGATGCCCCGTTACTTGTAAAATTATGCACTAATATTAACGGTGTGGAGTGAACACTTAGCTTTTCTGCCGTGTTTACAAATTCATCAATATACTCTTCACCGTATTGGTTATACATAATGGCACTAGGAGCCAATACAAAGTAGTTTTCAGGAAGTTTATCAAAGCCATTAAAATCAACAGCATCTAATATTAGAGTGCAGTCGGGATAAGGTCCTAAAATAGTTTCTTTTTCCCCTATAACCTTCTCAAGAAAAGCCTTTGATTGTTCACTCCTCATAAAAATAGCTGAAGCTTGACGATAAACAATATTCACCATTGTTTTTGTTATAAGTTTTCTGGCAGGACCAAAATCTTGTGTGAAAAATATAAGTTTTGCTTTTTTTCGCAAAAAGTAGCTATGACGGATAAAATTTCTGATATTTGCCTTCAAAGATTTATCGTGGTAATTGATTCCACCAATATCAATGACAATATCTTCAGCCGAAACATCCACATCATATGGTGATAGTATATTCTTTGGTCGAAAACGAGTTTTATCTATGCTCCCCCCCATTCTTTGAATAAACTGATCATATACATCTCGGTCATCTAAGGTTTCTATATAGATGTTACCTGTTATCTCGTTTACTTTGTGAACGACTGTTTCAAGCATTGCCTCAGCGCCTTTATTGCCACCCGGCTGTGCATTTACAATAAATATTTTTCTCATGATTATTCTACAATCTCAGCTATTTCATTTGTATATTTTCGTTTGGAAAATGGCACTAATATATTATCTTCAGCGTAACCTATCGCTATTGAAAGAATTACACGTTCATTCTCTTTCAAATGTAATAACTCTCCCATATTTTTTTCTTTCTGAGGTATATCAGCCCAGTTAATTATGCATGTTGACAACCCTTGAGTTTCTAAACTCAAAATAAACGGCATTACACTAAGCGTAGAATCGACATATATTGAATGACGGTTAGCAATATTAGAAAAAGCAGATTGATCTGCAACTAGCACAGCAATACAATTAACATTTTCAAACCACCCGACTGTACCTGCCGATATTGACGCGATCCTTGCTGCTTGCCTAGGCTCGTTCAAAATAACATAGCGGTATGGCTGTCGATTACAGCTAGATGGAGCTAATGATGCGCATTCCAACGCTTTGTTTAGTTTAGCTAGTTCAATTTGCGATTTTTTAAACCATCGAACAGACTTTCTATTGTTTAAAACTTTAAAAAAAGAGTTTTTCTCATCTTCCGTTATATTATTTTTATATGTTAAAGGAAGCTCAGGTGCTTTGTTATTAATTTCACTATTAATTTTTTGTTTCACTGAATTAAATAATAGCTCTGCTTCCTTATACCTATGATCATCAGATTCTGTATTCAAAAAATATGAATGTAGAACACTAATCGCCCAGCAAAGTTCACTTCCATCTGTATCTTTTTTGTAGTCAACATAACTAGAAAAAGCTTTAACAGTTTGCAAAATAAACCTTAAAGCAAATTCCTTTCTTAAGGGGCGCATTGTTAAACCCTTTTCGATTCGATGGATATTGCGACGAATAAAATAGGTATTACTTTCTTTCTTCCTCAAACTGCGTTCATATTTTAAAGCACTTTTAGTAAAACCTTGATGCTCTAAAAAATACTCTTTTGACGTAATTAAAGAAAAATAAGTAAATACTTTATTACTACTTGCTAATAAAAGTTTATAGTATGAAATATCATCTCTAAATTTAATAAGCTTTAAAAATAAATTATTCGGTAAATATTTTTTAATTGTTTGCTTCATAATTACACTCTTAGAAACTGATAAAAAGCTCTAGCTTTAAATGAAATAATTGAAAATATTACTATTGAACTCACAAAAGCAACAACAGAAGCCACTGCTGCACCCTTCAGACCGTATAGTGGAATCCATAATAGGTTTAAGACGATATTAACCGTTAAACCTAGTAAGTGACGGTAAATGGATAGTTTTGTATTATCTGTGATAACCAGCCAGCGACTAAAAAGATCACCAACATATATTATAGGAATGCTCAAAGAATATATGCTCAGTATTAATACAGAGTTATAATAACTTTCACCGTATAAAAAATTTATAATTTGTTCTGATAATGTGCTGGTAATTAAAGTTAAACATACACCGGTAACTAAAAAGAGTATGATTAACTTTTTAAGATAAACATAGAATGCCTCTTCTGAAACATTTTTCTTCGCGATCAGGTTCGGAAATACTGAAGGCAAAATAATAGCAGAAAGTATAAATAGTCCTTCACACAACCTAACTGCCGCTGCATATTCACCAGTACTCTTAGCATCCATCATAGAAATAATAAATACCTGATCAATTTTTAAATATAAAATTGATGCTATCGATGATAATAGCAATGGAAAGCTTTTAAAGAAAAGTTCACGGGTATAATTTAAATCCAAATTTTTAAACTGATAAACCTTAATTTTTTTATTTGAAATCAAAATAGCCAAAATGAAAGATATACTTAATTCGACAAAATGAGCCAAAAATAACAAAAACACATTGGGAAAATAAATAGCAACTACTAATTTTCCCGTAGCACCAATAATATACGATATGATCTTATATTTACCAACGGTGCTACTTTGTAGTATTGATTCAAAATAGAGATCTATAATTTGGGTTAAGCTCATGATTACAACAAATATCGATGTAACCGCAATAGCCAGCCTATAATCAAAATAGAAATGAATAAAAACAAATAGGACAATTGCACATACAATACTACTCGCGCCCCTAATAAAAGTTGCAGACGAAGTTACTTTCTGTTTATCTTCATTAACAATGTACTCTTTTGCTAACAAACTATTAAGCCCAGAAGAGGCTATAGCAGTAAAAATTACCGTTAATGAAAGTAAGGCTGAATACTTACCAAATATTTCAGGGCCAACCTCCCTAGCAACAACAATCCCAACTAAAAAGTAAGTTAAAATTTTGAAAGCTTTTTCTATCAAAATAAATAGTGAATTTGATGAAATAGATTTTAAAGAATGCATGTATTCATTTTTAAATAGTTTATATATAAGTAGAACATCATTAAATTGAAAATAACCTTAACGACTTGTGGTTTGGAAATGGAATTCTTACAAATTTGAGGCAATATTTTTTATTGATTGAGAGATATTTTAACAACTACGCATCTTCCTTGTACCAAAAATATATTCTATTCAACATACTTCCAACTAAAATGGCGAGCATATTTATTGTAAAGAATAAAAATCAAAATAAATAACGCTAACTCAGTACTTTCAGCTACTTGAAAATATTCACCTAACACACCTATAGCAGACATTATTGCGGCAAATATCGTGATTACAATTAAACTTTGACGAGATGATAAACCAGCACGCTGTAGTATATGATGCAAGTGATCTCTATCAGGTTTGAAAGGTGACTTTCCTTTTCTTACACGTCTAAAAACAATGGCGAGCATATCCATTAATGGCACAGCACAAATCCATAATGCCGTTACAGGGCGAAAAGAGGCTTGCTCACCTTGTGTCCCCATAGTTAATAGCCAAATAACACTTAAGCCAACAAACATGCTACCAGCATCACCCATAAAGATTTTTTTAGTATCTTTACCAAGTAATCTTTCAAACAAACCTAGATTAAACATTAAATAAGGGATTGTTGCAGTGGCTAAGATGAGTGGATAGCTTAAATAATCTGTTTGACCGCTCATAATAAATAAAAGCGCAATAGAGGTGAAGGTATTAATACTGAGGCTACCGATTAAACCATCAATACCATCAACCATGTTGTAAGCATTAATTACCACAATAATGCCAATATATGTAAAAAGTATACCTAAAGGACCAAGGTTAACATCGCCAAAACCAAATAAATTACCTAAGTTAGCTATATAGCCACCTACCCCATAAATCATTAGACTGGCAATAATTATTTGACCAATAATTCTTACTCTTACACGAAGGTCAAACTTATCATCAAGAGCACCAATAAACACCATCATTGCAGAGGCAATAAGATACATTCTTAGTTCAAGGGTGTTTGGCAACCAAAGAAGGCTAGCGGCAAGTACCGCCATAAAAATAGAGATCCCACCAATTAAAGGGATATGACCCGCGTGCCGCTTTCGCTCATTAGGTTTATCAACTAAGCCTACTTCAATGGCAACTGGTTTGAAGAATTTAATTGCAAAAAATGCAAAACAAAATGCTGTAAATGCCGAGGCAAAAGTATACATGTAAAAGTCCCAGTAACGTTCCTGTTATGTCTTTAATTACTATCCTGCTTTTAAGGTGCTTTATGTACAGCAGCTTTTAACGATAAAACTAGCTAAGCGTTCAATAAACAAAATATAATTTTTAATCTACTGTGATAATACATCCAATCCTCTAATAGGTATTATCTTTACTTAAATAACTTGTTTTAAGTCAAGCATTTCTATTAAGCAGATTAAGTTCGGCGAGGATTATACTAGAGTTTTTGCTTTATTACAGCAATAAACTAACAAAAATCCACTTTTTAGTGGTGCATGTTGGATTTGTAAACTACATGGTGTGATGCAGATTTATAATTGTTTCACTCTCTCATCGACAGGCTTCCTTCGACTGCTTCGCGCTCAGGATGAACGAAGACGCTCAGGGTGAGCGGAGATGTTATGGTTGATGGCGGTTTTTGCTGATTGAGATCCTGAATCAAGTTCAGGATGACGAGCTTAATTCAGGTTTCCTTCGACCCTTCGAAAGGCTTCCTTCGACTGCTTCGCGCTCAGGATGAACGGAGACGCTCAGAGTGAGCGGAGATAGCCGTTTGTCCTGAGCTTGTCGAAGGAAATCTGTAGAAGAGTAAAAACGGACGGAGATGTTATGGATGATAACAGCATTTGCTGGTTGAGAGCCTGAATCTAGTTCAGGATCTCATTCACTTCACAGCCAACATCAAGGAGATTCCATATCAAGTCACCTACGGAATGACGGAGGACTCGCATTTCTGTTCTCCCTCTTCAACTGATACTGAATCGAGTTCAGCATGATGGATTCAGGATTTTGGTAACCTCAAATCTATACTAATCTTTCTTATTTGGCTCTTTATTTGAGAAGTAACGAATCAGTACAATCAACACTGATAACATACCACCGAGCATAGTACCTAACACTACAATTAACGCGCGTTTAGGGCTTGCTTTTTCATCCGGCACTTGTGCTGGATCTATCGTTTTTAATACGTATTCTGCTTTCACCTGAGTCAACATCATGTTTTTAGATTGTTCTTCAATCAACTGATAAAACACGGTTTCCATACTAGCAACTTGAATACTTTCTAACTGTTTAGTTAAGTAATTAATAGAGTCTTGCGCTTCTTTTTTATCTTGCTCACGCATAAACCCATTTACATCTTTTATTAACCAAGTAAGCCATTGCTGTGCCATTGCTGGTGAATAGTATTCAATTTCTACGGTAACCATTGCCGTAGTTTTATCTTGAGACACAGAAAGTAACTCTGAAAACTCTTTGTATGCCTCCCATGAAGATGGAATTGTTTTTTTAGGGGCGCTGACTTCCCTTATCCATTTTTTATTAGCTTCATCATATAACTCATCATCTAAAATCAAAGTATCTGTTGCCATGTCCCACTTTTCAGCAGCCATAATGGGCACAAGCAAGTCATGCTTAGCAATGAAGGTTTCAATAAATGAGCGAGATTTGATAATTTCTAGAGCAAGTGCAGTTTTATCAGCACCACCACCACCTAAATTTATACCCGCCATACTAGCTAAACCACCAAATTGCCCGGCAAGAGCACCTAAACCGCCGGCACCACCTTCTGCTGATGCCGGCGCTAATATCGCGGAAGCCTTGTAAATATTAGGTTTTGATAAGGCGAAAAAAATAGATGCTACGGCAAAAATAAAGCTAATAGCTATAATGGTGATCTTGCCTGCCCAAATAGCACGCCATAACTCTGCCAAGTCAATTTCATCATCTTGAGGTTGATTTTGTTGCATTTGTGATAGCAGCATTTGCTGTTGCAAAATAGCTGAATTAGCTGAAGAAAACTGGTCTTGATTATTCATTCCCTGTGAGTTGTTACTTTCCACGCTATCTTTATCGTTGTTTTCTATTGTTTTAGACACTTAATTACTTCACCAATCAAAAGGTTACATTGCTTGTTAGCGATTATACATGTTTGATTTTAACCGCAACAAAAGTTGCGATATTATATGGGAGTTAACTACTTGATGTAAAGGGTGCTCCGCGCTCAGGGGTGAATGATAATTAATTCTCCATACATGTAGCTTACCGTTTGTCCTGAGCTTGTCGCCCTTCGACTACTCGTTCCTCGTGCTCAGGATGAACGGAGGTGTTCACAAGTAACGGGATTTTCCCTTCGAATTTATCTATATTTTCCGTTACTCCTGAGCCTGTCGAAGGGCTACTCGTTCCTTGTGCTCAGGGTGAACAGGCATGTTCAATAGTACGGCGAAAGGTTTTAAACCGCTTACCCTGAGCTTGTCGAAGGAAACCTGTCTCCCTTCGACTGCCTCGCGCTCAGGATGAACGGATGCATTGGCATACTAGAGTGATTCTGAGCGATTACTTTTTCTAGGTTTCGACAACCTTGAAATTTCTTGCCAGTTATCATCAATTAAGGCCTGCTTTTTATTACGACTCCATCCTTTAATTTGTCTTTCAATGATTAAAGCTTGCTCTCTGGACTCAAAGCTAGCTTGATACTTCAGTGTTACAGGCAGTCGTTGTGCTGTATAACAATGGCTAAAGAAAGCTTGTTGGTGCTGTGCGAGTCGTGTTTCTAAATCTTCTGTATGACCAGTATAAAAACTTCCATCATTGCACTTTAGAATGTAAACATAGAACATTTACTCCTCCTTGATTTTAACTCCTCACTACCCTTCGACTGCTTCGCGCTCAGGGCGAACGGTAGTTTAATCCGTTAGTCCTGAGCTTGTCGAAGGAAGCTTGACGCCCTTCAACTGCTCGTACCTCTCGCTCAGGATGAGCGGTAGTTTAATCCGTTCGTCCTGAGCTTGTCGAAGGAAGCTTGTCGAAGGAAGCTTGTCGAAGGAAGCCTTTTAAAGAAACTTTTAAGGTAATCATTAATAAAAAGGCTATAAAAAACAAAAGAAATGCGCTAGGCTCATTTACTGGCACTACATCAACATTGTTGTTGATAAAGCTTTGACCAAAATTAGCAATGCCAAAAGTGCTTTCTTGCGGAACAGCCCAAGAAAAATCCATATACTCACTACCTTGGCCTGTTAACTGAAGGGAGAAATCAACAGGCGTATTAGCAGGCTCAACAACACCGATATCAGTACTCAATAAACCAGCAGCGATACCTGAGTTTGCTGTAAAGCTGCCTTCATAAGAGAGAAATTGGATAACATTATCTAGTTCATCTGCTAAAACAATGCCATCTGGAGAGCCGTTTTGGATACCTGTTATGTTGACTCCCGCAAAACCAAAGCCATTTGCAGTGTCATTTAATAACCAGTCCGTGAAAGTGTGTTCTTTATACACCTCACCGTTACTACCATTATAAAAATGTAATGACCAACCCGCTAAATTTAACCCTGCAACCCCAGAAAGTTCAACAAACTCACCTTGATCTGCACCACTATTATCATAATGAATCTCATTGATAAAGACATTAGGTAGAGGGCTTGCTTCAACTAATATAGGAGCAAAAAGGTGAATAAATAGGCCAAGAAAAATAATAAAAACGATAGTTTGATAGATGCGACAAAACCATTTGCTTAGCATAATAAAATCCTTTTATTCGTTAATGTATATTACGTTCACTTCATGTGATTACGCTTCATCAATTAAGGTTAGCAAAGGAATTTTAAAATGCTAATTTATTTTGCGCTTTTTTACTTCCCCCTTCGACAACTCGTACCTCGCGCTCAGGGTAAATGGAGGAGTTCAATACTAATAAGCGATAATACAAAGCCGTTCGTCCTGAGCCTGTCGAAGGAAGCCTGTCGAAGGGCTGCTCGTTCCTCGTGCTCAGCACTAGCGGAGGTTTTCTGTAGTTATTTTGACAAAAAGTCAATATACCAAGGCATGGCTTTATCTATACCTTGTTGAATTTTAAACTCTGGCTCAAAGCCAATCATATTTTTTGCTTTTGATATGTCAGCTTGTGAATGGCGTACATCACCCGCTCTAAAATCTCGATAAGCAGGTGATTTTTGGTAATTTACACCATTAGCCTTTAGTGCAGTTTTTAAGCTATCAAACAAGGTATTTAGCGAAGTTCTATCACCTAGTGCCACATTATAGACTTGATTTTTGCCACTTTCTTCTGCGGTAGCCGCTAGAATATTAGCTTGTACCGCATTTTCAACAAAACAAAAATCACGGCTAGTTTCACCATCGCCATTAACAAACACGTCTTGATCATCAATCATGGCGGCTGTCCACTTAGGAATAACCGCAGCATAAGCACCATCAGGGTCTTGTCTCTTGCCAAAAACATTAAAATAGCGCAAACCAGTTGCATTTAAACCATAGGTTTTATTAAATACCTCGGCATATAACTCGTTAACATACTTAGTGACGGCATAGGGAGACAAAGGCTTACCTATATTCTCCTCCACTTTAGGTAGTGCAGGATGATCGCCGTAAGTCGAACTAGAGGCAGCGTAAACAAAGCTGCTAACTTTTGCTTCTTTTGCTGCTACTAGCATATTTAAAAAGCCCGTTATATTAGCAGAGTTAGTTAAGATAGGATCAGCAATTGAGCGAGGTACCGAGCCAAGTGCCGCTTGATGCAAAATATAATCAACGCTATTTTCTGTTGTGCCAACCGCTTTAGTACAATCTTCAAGGTTGCGAATATCTCCCTCGATAAAACTAAAATTTGACCATTGCTGTGCTGATACCTGCCCTTGCACTTCATCTAAATTATGCTGATGACCGGTAGCAAAGTTATCTAATCCAACCACCTTTTGATTAAGCAGCAACAGTGTTTCTAATAAATTGGAGCCAATAAAGCCAGCACAGCCAGTGATTAGCCATGTTTTTTGGTTAACGAGTAGTTGTTCTTTAATTTCTGTATAACGAGTCATAATATAAACCTAAAATACTTTTATAAACGGATATCTGCTAATTGAGGATCTAACATGTATTTTAAATCATAAATTACATGATCTGCTTTCATTAGCCCCTTAATATCATCATTTGATAAGGCTTTAAATTCATTATGAGCCACTGCAAAAATAACTGCATCGTAATGATCTTTTTGAGGTTTATCGATTAACTCAACACCATACTCATGTTTTGCCTCAACAGGATTTACCCAAGGATCATAAACATCAACATTAGTATCGTACTCGCTAAGCTCTGCTAAAATATCAACCACTTTAGTATTACGCACATCAGGGCAATTTTCTTTAAACGTCAGCCCCATCACTAACACATTGGCACCATTAATTGGTAGCTTACGTTTAATCATGGTTTTAACTAACTGAGAAACAACATACTCTCCCATGCCATCATTAATGCGGCGACCCGCTAGAATCACTTCAGGGTTATAACCAATAGATTGAGCTTTATGAGTCAAATAATATGGATCAACACCAATACAGTGACCGCCGACTAAACCAGGACGAAAGGGTAAAAAATTCCATTTAGTACCGGCAGCTTTTAGTACTTCTTCAGTATCAATATTTAACTTATTAAAAATAACGGCTAATTCATTAATTAACGCTATGTTTAAATCGCGCTGGGTGTTTTCAATAACTTTCGCCGCTTCAGCCACTTGGATACTTGACGCTTTATACGTTCCAGCAGTGATTATTGAGCCATATAAGCTATCAATAAAATCAGCAATTTCAGCGTTTGAACCAGAAGTCACTTTTAATATATTGGTAACTCTATGCTCTTTATCACCTGGGTTAATACGTTCAGGGCTATAGCCCGCAAAAAAATCGTGATTAAAAACTAACTCTGAATTTTGTTCTATTTGTGGAATACACACATCTTCAGTTGCACCTGGGTATACCGTTGATTCATAAATAACGATATCGCCTTTATTTATGACTTTCGCCAACATTTGGCTGGCTTTAACGAGCGGCGTTAAATCAGGCTGTTTATGCTCATCAATGGGCGTTGGCACGGTAACAATATAAACATTGCTTGCTTTTAATTCTTCGACATCACTAGCATATGAAATAAAAGTAGAGTCAGCTAACTCTTCACTAGAAACTTCCAAAGTAAAGTCATGTCCTTGCTTTAATTCTTCTACACGTTTCGCGTTTATGTCAAAGCCTACCGTTGGATATTTTTTACCAAACTCAACGGCTAAGGGTAAACCTACATAACCTAAGCCAATTATCGCTATTTTTACTTCATTTAAAGAATGTGACATTTTTGATCCATTAAAATTTGTTTAATAATGATGTAATTATCCTTCGACTGCTTCGCGCTCAGGACAAGTTACTATAAACCTGTTTCCGTTTATCCTGAGCTTGTCGAAGGAAGCTTGTCGAAGAATAGCTGTCGAAAGTCTATTTAAATCCCGCTAATTGCCGCTATAGCAACAGCCGTGTTATACATGATAGTAGTTGCACTGGTCCATAGCGTTAAATTATTCATGTACTCAGAATCAAGTGGTACCACAACGGTATCACCTGGTTTCATATTTGAACCTGCATCGCTAGCAAACCAATTATCATTGTCCATCACCTTTATGCTGCCATTCGCTGCAATGATGTAAATTCGATCTTCATCAGCACGTTTTTTACTACCACCACTTTGGGCTAAATAATCTTCTGCCGTTAAACTTGCGTCGTAAATATGTGATGAGGTAACTTGTACTTGCCCAATAACATTCACAGAGTTTTTCAACGTGGGAACATACAATACATCGCCATCTTCTAATAGCACATCATAGGCGTTATCTTTTACAATTTTGGGTAAATCAAGTACTAAACGGCCTACTGGCTGTAATTTAGTTAAATCATTCAACATTTCTTGCACTTCAGCATAAGATTGTGAATAACCTTTATCTGATAACGATTTCGACGCCATTTCCACACGCAAATCACCTGCGAGCTTAAACAAGTTTTGTTGTTCTAATTCTTGTAACTTCACACGGGTAAATACCGAGCCTTCTTGATGAGCAAAACTAGTAAAACCACCCGCCTTAGCAATTAATTCAGATAAGCTTTCGCCACGACGAATGGTATATTTTCCAGGAAAAACAAACTCTCCTCGCAGCTCAACCACATGGTTCTCACTCCACGCAGGAATTTGATGAATATTCAATCTATCTTTGCTTTGCAATAAAAGGTTATTCTCCATATCCCCTTGCAAAGCAGCGTTTAAATCAACAGACAACGAACGCTTACTCACAAACTGACTGCTTATTTGATTGCGAGTGATATCTGCACGGGCTAAATAGGCAGACTCATCTAAACCACCGGCAGCCAGTATTAAATCATTAACACGAGCATTTTTTGCTAGCGGGTAAACCCCTGGGAACTTAACTGAGCCATCAATCTCCACTAACTGGATGGCTTGTCCAGAGCCACCTTGACGCTTTAATTTTTGAATGATCGGTAACAATAAACGCTGTCGAGAAAATAAAGTAAGCTCTTTGACATCGACTTCTTCCTCTACTGTACCACCAGACATTTGAACAATAGATTGATTGATTAACTTAGCCGTTTCATCCACTTCCACTTCTGCTAATTTATTTGTACGACCATATTTAGACCAAAACTGTTTCGTTTTAAACTTATCCTTCGCTAACTGTTGCTCTTTTTTAAATAGCTCTTCTTGCGTATAAGCCAGCATATCAAGCTCAAGGCTGCTTTCACTTAATTTATCAACCTGTGAGAACACTAAAACTTTATCATTAGCATGTAGTGTAATGTTATCGGGTGACTCAGGGTTTTCTATCGCCTTAGCAAGTCCAAACTGTAGCACTTCAATATTACGTGCTACATCAAGTTCACGAATAATTAAACTGTAGCTCAAATCGGCATTAGCCAACAGGTGTGAATCAACCTGAGGCAGCAAATCAGCTACTTTTTGGCCTTGCTGCCACTGATATTTACCCGGACGGGTAATGGCACCAATCAAAGTCACTGATTCTGCAAACATATCAGCCGCTTTCAAAACCCTAATAGCATCACCAGCTTGTGCTTTAACAGCTAACTGAGTGTTATTAGAGAAATCGATATTGATAACGCTACGTAGATTATTGGTGTTGTAACGCTCTATAATTGTAGATTTAGCGTAAGCACTAGGCAATAAACCACCTGACATTACTACTATATCTTCAAAGCTATCGCCTTTGATTAATTCATAAATAGCCGGGCGACGCACTTCACCTTCTATTGAAACAGTATTTCCAACAGGAGCAACAAAAACGACATCGCCAGATTGTAATAATACATCATCACTAGAGTCGCCTTTAATCAATAAATCGTATAAATCTAAGGTTTTAACCAGCTTACCTGCTCGCTTTAACTGGATATTACGTAAACTGCCTATGTCGCTAATACCACCAGCGGCAAATATTGCATGGGTTATACTTGAAAGCGAGCTTAAATTGTATGGCCCTGGTCGATAGGCATCACCTAACACAAAAACTCGCATCGAGCGTAATGACGCCATGCCAATAACAACATCAACACCAATGATTTTTTCTTTAATTTTAGCGGTTAGCAATCGCTTCATTTCAGCAAAAGAAAGACCCGATACGGTAAAAGGCCCATGCTGAGGGAAGACAATTTGTCCTTCTCGATTAACTTCTAATTCAAGTTCATTGGTTTCTTTACCAAACACTTGAATGGATACCTTATCACCAGGCGCCACCATATAATCCGCAGGGATAGCTATATCCATTGTTGGCGCAAAAGTTTGAGGCGCATTGGCAAAAACGTCATAACCAAAAGGTTTAAGCTCTTCTACTTGCTCAAAATCTTCCTCTTCTTCATCAGTTTTATTTTCAATAGGATTACCTTGTTCATCAAACTGAGTACCTCTAGGGTAGTTAGCGGTGTTTTCTTGCATCGTCGACGCGGAGCCTGACTTTGATAATTGCGCTTGTATCGCATTAATATCAACTCCCATGGTTTGCGCTAATGCCTTTTGTTGCGCAGGTGGTAAGCGTTTAAATTGTTCAATTTGATCCGTACTGATTTCTGACAGAACTGATGAAGAAAAAGTAAGTAATAGTGAGGTTAAGATGAGTTTCTTAACTATTTTTTGAGTAAAGCTTATCATTAGCGCAAAGAAATTCCTGTCATGCGTAAATACCCCATCACTAAGGTATAGATATAAAAATGGTTTATATGCTGAAACTAGCAACGCAGAAGTTTAGCAGTATATTTATGCGCAAACAATAACTTCCTTCGACAAGCTCAGGACGAACGATATCCATAAGCAAAGAGGTTAACTACCGCTCATGCTGAGCGCTAAGCAGTCGAAGCACGACAAGCTCAGGAAGAACGATTATCCATAAGCACAGAGGTTAACTACTGCTCATGCTGAGCGCGAAGCAGTCGAAGCACGACAA
>JAPHTO010000100.1 GCA_026196955.1 Colwellia sp.
CCTCCGCTATTTAGTTATATAACAAACTAATTATGGCTCTGGCTTTTAGCTAACCCACGATAATGGAGGCTAGCACCTCGTGGGGAGTCATTATGTCTATATCAGTAGCAATCCTATATCGAAAGCAGCAATATTACAGAATTTAAATTCAGCAACAGTAGGCTTATTTTGATTATGGATAAAATATTGATGTTAGCATTGGGGACTTTTCTTTTCTTTAATGGAATCAATGTGATTTTTACTGGAGAAATGACTACTTTAATGGGAGCGGGGGCTGCCGGATCTCACGATTATATTACTTATCAAGATAATAAATCTAGGTTTATTGTTGAAGTTACATTTCGCTTAATTTTTGGGGTAGGATTACTTGTGGCCGTATTAACAGGAAAAAATTTGAAATAAGTGGGTTCAAGTTTATTTTAGATAAGTGCTAAAAAAGTAAAACGTAATGTAGGTTGAAAAAAGGGTTTCATCAAAAAAGGATTAATTGATGGCAAGATTACCACGAGTAGATTTAGTTGCTGTAGCGCAACACATTATACAAAGGGGTAACAACCGACAAGTGCATGCGCGGATATTGAGTTATTAATTTTGACAAAGAATAAACAATGAAAAACATATTACTATTCGCTTTTCTCGGTTTTTGTTTAGTGAAAGCGTGGCAAGACTTTGGCCCAGTCAGTAAAGTTGAGCCATTATTTACGGAAAGTTATGTGGCGGTATATGGTCGTGACTCTTGTGGCTTTACCATGCGCATGGTGAAAAAATTACAGCAATCACAAGTTAATTATCGCTATTTTAATGTTGACGATAAAATAATAGCTGATCAATTACATAGTCGCATGGAGCAAGCAGGAATTCCCACTAAACGTTATAAGTTGCCAGTGGTTGATGTTAATGGTGATTTGTCGGTACGGCCAAAATTTAGCCAAGTGATGAAGCAATGGTGATTAAAAACTAGAGGCATTAACGCATATTATTAATGCCACTGTGTTTCTTGATTAAGCTACTACTAAGAAAGTGCTTTAATCACTAAATCTGATAAATGCTGAGGTAAGGACAATTTCAATGCAATAGTATGCGCTTCTTCAGACATTTTTTTCCAAGTGAGTTGCACAATACGAATAATTTTGGCTTCGTTGTCTTTTTCAAGATATTGTTGTGCAAACTCATCAAAGTAGTGCTCAAGAAAAACTAAACAAGCGACATCTTCTAGCGTTTGACTATCAGCATTTAATTGATTCTGAGTTTTATCTCTTAAGTTTTCTTTACAAATAATCGAAGCTGTTTGCTCAGCCTGCTCTTTGCTATAACCCTGTTCAAGCATAATTTGCGCGGCTAACTGAGCATGAAATTTACCTAAAGCAATGCGCCACTGATAATAGCCAGCTTTGCCTTGTTCAAATTCACTGCGTTTTAAATGCCAACGTTTTATATGCTGCGCGCGCACTGCTATTTGTAATAGTTCGTTGGCTTGTGGCCAATGCTTTGCTAAACAAGCCGTCATGCGCTGTCCATAAATTAGCTCTTTTGGGTATGCTTGGCCTTTGTGCATCGTGATATTAGTGTCGTCACGGTTAATATCATCAATGGCTGATAATACGTTATTTAATTTAGTTGTCATAATTAAGGTTACATAAGAAATCATAGGGTTATGATAACGATTAATGCGTGATAAAAAAATGCTTATTTTTGCTATTGAACAGTGTGTTGTTATTGTTGTTAGCTTCGCTTTTAAGTATAATGCTTTCCCGTCCTGCTTTATTTACATTTACGTTGCCTCTTACTCGTTTTTTAGTGCTTTCTTGACTAAAATGAAGGCAATTGTTGGCTATATGCTGGCTTAATATATGTAGAAATAAAAAGCACAAAATTTCTGTTTTCCTTACATCGGTGTAGACATGACAACTAGATATATTTTTGTTACTGGCGGCGTAGTTTCGTCTCTTGGTAAAGGTATTGCTGCAGCCTCATTGGCGGCAATCCTTGAAGCGCGTGGTTTAAAAGTAACCATGTTGAAACTTGACCCTTATATTAATGTCGACCCCGGCACTATGAGCCCAATTCAGCATGGTGAAGTATTTGTCACTGAAGATGGTGCAGAAACTGATTTAGATTTAGGTCATTATGAGCGTTTTATTCGCACCAAAATGACTAAACGCAATAACTTTACTACTGGTCGCATCTATCAAGATATTTTGGCGCGTGAACGTAAAGGTGAGTTTTTAGGCGCGACCATTCAGGTTATCCCTCATATTACTAATGACATTAAGCGTCGTGTTATTGAAGGCGCTGAAGGCTATGATGTTGCTATGGTTGAAGTAGGCGGCACAGTAGGTGATATTGAATCACAACCTTTCTTAGAAGCTATTCGTCAATTAGCGACAGAAGTGGGTCGTGAACGCGCTATGTTTATGCACTTAACCTTAGTGCCTTATTTAGCCGCTTCTGGCGAAATTAAAACTAAGCCGACTCAACATTCAGTGAAAGATTTACGTTCAATTGGTATTTTTCCTGATATTTTGGTCTGTCGCTCTGATCGAGCTATTCCTAACGGCGAACGTGCAAAAATTGCTTTGTTCTGTAATGTTGAAGAAAAAGCTGTTGTTTCGATGCGTGATGTCGATAGTATTTACAAAATTCCTGCGTTACTAAAAGCTCAAGGCGCTGATGAATTAGTGGTTAGCCGCTTTGGTTTAGATGTACCAGAAGCTGATTTAACTGAATGGGAAGAAGTACTTTACCATGAAGCTAACCCTAAAGGTGAAGTGACTATTGGTATGGTGGGTAAATACACTGAACTGCCTGATGCCTATAAATCAGTAAATGAGGCGTTAAAACATGCTGGCCTCAAAAATCAAGTGACTGTTAATATCAAATATGTTGACTCACAAGATGTTGAGGTTAAAGGTACTGAGCTATTAAAAGAGCTAGATGCTATTCTGGTTCCTGGTGGCTTTGGTGAGCGTGGTGTTGAAGGAAAAATTCTGACCGCACAATACGCCCGTGAAAATAAAGTGCCTTATTTAGGGATTTGTTTAGGCATGCAAGTGGCGTTAATTGAATATGCACGTAATGTTGCAGGATTAGCGGATGCACACAGTACAGAGTTTAATGAGCAAGCACCTCATCCGGTCGTGGGTTTAATTAGCGAATGGCTAGATGAAGAAGGTCAAATTGAGTACCGCAGTCAAGAGTCAGATCTTGGTGGTACTATGCGTTTAGGCTCACAATTGTGTCACCTTGTGAAAGGTACCAAGGTATGTGACGTATATGGCAGTGAAACAATTAATGAAAGACACCGTCACCGTTTTGAGGTAAATAATAACTATCGGGAACAATTAAGCAAAGCTGGTTTAGTGTTTTCGGGATTATCTACCGATAAAAGTTTAGTTGAGGTGATTGAAATACCGGATCACCCTTGGTTTGTTGCTGGGCAGTTCCACCCTGAGTTTAATTCAACTCCGCGTGATGGACACCCATTATTTGAAAGCTTTGTTGCTGCCTCTTTTGATCATCAAAAGCAGCAATCAAGCTAGTTCATTAATTATTGCAAACCGTAGCCAAGTGCTGCGGTTTTTGTTTTTAAAA